>CAMDOY010000001.1 GCA_945903655.1 Rhizobium sp. Q54
CCCGGCCTCGCTCATTTTCATGGACCGTGCCTTCTTGGCGGCTTGGATGTCAGCCAGTTGCTTTTTGAGAACGATAATCTCCCGTTCTGCAATCTCAAGCTTATGCATGGCTGCTATGTAGTGTCGTTTAAGTTCCTCGCAATCGGCAGGGATGAGGAAACCCGAAACATCTGATCCGACCTGAGCCGTAGCAGACGTGCCTTTGACGAGTATTGAAATAGACATTGGGAGGCCTGGTACGCTTCGCAGTGCCTCCCACCCCTTTTGTTCTACGGCCCAACCAAAGAAGACATCCGCACTGATTGATTGGCCCTGGGGTAGCTCGCCCTTGCGTTGTGCTTCAGTAATCCTGCTATGGATGCGTTGATAAGCTGTCCGGCGCCCGCGGCCGGGGAAAAGCTCTTCCGCAACAAAATTGGCAGCTGCGGGTTTCGTTATGGTCGGTTGACCAATCTGGTAGACATCACGTCCTGCCACACCATGTCTCCGTATTCCCTAGCTTGCCATCAAGGGCAGCGCAGTTTGTGGGTTATTTTGTAGGTCAATCCATAATGCGCTTGTCTAAAATATTGATTTTATAGGTAAAATCTAAATTAGCTGGCGGAAGAGGTGGGATTCGAACCCACGGTGGGCTTTCACCCACGGCGGTTTTCAAGACCGCTGCCTTAAACCACTCGGCCACCCTTCCAATGCTCTGCTTCTAAGGCCGGGGCGTGGGGCGCGTCAACTGCGGGGGGAGTGTGGCGGGCGCCGAGGCCTCAAAAGAAAACGCTGCCCCCATGGCGCGATTCGCATCGCGACACGGCGGGGAGCGTCCAATCGTTGCTTACACCACTTCCTTCGCGCGCTCGGCGCGCTTGCGGTCGTTGGGGTCGAGGTGGGTCTTGCGCAGGCGGATGGACTTCGGGGTCACTTCCACGCGCTCGTCGTCCTCGATATAGGCCAGCGCCTGCTCGAGCGACATGCGGATCGGCGGGGTGAGGCGGACCGCCTCATCCTTGCTCTGGGTGCGGATGTTGGTCAGCTGCTTGCCCTTGAGCACGTTGATCTCGAGGTCGTTGTCGCGGGTATGCTCGCCCACGATCATGCCGCGATAGACCTTCCAGCCCGGCTCGATCATCATCGGGCCGCGATCTTCCAGCTTCCACATGGCGTAGGCCACGGCCTCGCCCTGGTCGTTGGAGATCAGCACGCCATTGCGGCGGCCCTGGATCTCGCCGCGATGGGGGGCGTACTCGTGGAACAGGCGGTTCATGATCGCCGTGCCCTTGGTGTCGGTCATCAACTCGCCCTGGTAGCCGATGAGGCCACGGGTGGGGCTGCGGAAGACCAGACGCAGGCGGTTGCCGCCCGACGGACGCATTTCCAGCATTTCGGCCTTGCGCTCGGCCATCTTCTGCACGACGACGCCCGAGTGTTCCTCGTCCACGTCGATCACGACCTCTTCGATGGGCTCCATCAGGTTGCCCTCTTCGTCGCGCTGGTAGACGACGCGCGGACGGGAGATCGAAAGCTCGAAGCCCTCGCGCCGCATGGTCTCGATGAGGATGCCCAGCTGCAATTCGCCGCGACCCGACACGATGAAAGCTTCGCCGGTGGGCGAGTCTTCCACGCGCAGGGCCACATTGCCCTCGGCCTCCTTGTAGAGGCGGGCGCGGATCATGCGGTTCGTCACCTTGTCGCCCTCGGTGCCCGCCAGCGGGCTATCATTGACCATGAAGGTCATGGAGAGGGTCGGGGGATCGATGGGCTGGGCCTGCAGGGGCACGGTCACGTCCAGCGCGCAGAGCGTGTCGGCCACGTTGAACTTCACCAGACCCGCGATGGCCACGATGTCGCCGGCTTCCGCCTCGTCGATCGGCTGGCGCTCGACGCCGCGGAAGGCCAGGATCTTGGACACGCGGCCCTGTTCGACCACCTTGCCCGTGCGGTCCAGCACCTTCACGGGCTGATTCGGCTTGACGGAGCCCGCGAAGACGCGGCCCGTGACCATGCGGCCGAGATAGGGATTGGCTTCGAGCAGGGTGCCGAGCAGGCGGAAGGAGCCTTCCTCAATTTTTGGCTCGGGCACATAGCGCAGCACGAGGTCGAAGAGCGCGGCCATGCCCTGATCCTGCGGACCTTCCGGCGCATCGGCGACCCAGCCGTGCTTGGCGGAGCCGTAGATGATGGGGAAGTCGAGCTGCTCGTCGGTGGCGTCGAGGGCGGCGAAGAGGTCGAACACCTCGTTGACCACTTCGGTCACGCGGGCGTCGGGGCGGTCCACCTTGTTGATGCAGACGATGGGCTTGAGGCCGATCTTGAGGGCCTTGCCGACCACGAACTTGGTCTGGGGCATGGGGCCTTCGGCCGCGTCCACCAGCACGATGGCGCTATCCACCATGGACAGGATGCGCTCCACCTCGCCGCCGAAGTCGGCATGGCCAGGGGTGTCGACGATGTTGATGCGCACATCCTTCCACACGACCGAGGTCGCCTTGGCCAGAATGGTGATGCCGCGCTCCTTTTCCAGATCGTTGGAGTCCATGACGCGCTCGATGACGCGCTGGTTGTCGCGGAAAGCGCCGGACTGCTGGAGGAGACGGTCGACAAGAGTGGTCTTGCCGTGATCGACGTGCGCGATGATCGCGATATTGCGGAGCTTCATCTGGGTCTCTTGGGTGAGGCGGCCCGTCACCTGACGAGCGGCAAAGCGTAGTCCTGCCCCGCCCTCATGACGGATGCGCGACAGACGCGGTGAAAAGGAAAACGCCGGGACTTTCCCCGGATTGCTGCGGTGCCATACAGCATAAAAGGAGATTTGGGAATGGGGGGCGTGAAACGCAATGGCGGATAGGGCTTAACCCGCCAGAATCCTCGGCGTTTCAAACTTCGCAGCCATGCCCCCCGCTTCGATCTGCCGTCGCCGGTCGCGGATGGCGAGGCGCACCTGGTCGATGGCGAGGCCCAGCGCGGTGACCCGGTGGGTGTCGAGGTGACGCAGGGAGCCCGCCTCCAGCGCCTGCCCCAGAACCGTGTCGGCCTCACGCTCCAGTTCGTCGAGGCGGGCTGAGGAGGCGGCCTCCCGGGCGGTGGCCAGATGCTGCAGCAGGAGCTGCATCAGCTCTTCGGAGCGGGCATGGTTGGCGGCGGTCATGCGGCTCGCCAGCGCGGCGGCGGCGGAGGCCAGAACGGACAGCAGCATCGCGCCTATGTAAATCAAATCGCTGTATTTATCAAGAAAGCTCTCCTCATCCCCATCCAGATAGGCGGCGGCGCCGGGATGGACGGGGAAGGCGGCGCTTTTCTCGGTCGAGGGCTCCTCCATGCGGTTGGCGAGCGGCGAGGCGGCGGCGATCAGGGGGCGCCGCGCGAAGAGCACCCGCACCATTTCGCCCACGGTTCCATCGGGGGCCTTGGTGCGCGCCACCAGCCTTGTGCTGACGCCGATGGTCTTGAGATCGGCGGCGGGACGGGGCGGATCGCCCCCGAAGGAGCCGAGCGGCACATCGGCGGGCTCGAAGGCGGGGAACCGCTGGGACAGGGCCTTGGCCTCCAGAATCGGCAGGAAGACCGGCGGCCCCTGGCCTGCGGCGGCCACATGCCCGACGATGTCGCCAAATTCATTGGCCGTGGGATCGCCGACCGCCAGCAAGGCGTCGATGCGGCGCTCCGCCAGCGCCTGGGGCACCTCATCCGCCAGAAGCGCGACCTTGTGGGTCCCTGTCCGCGCGTCATACTGGGTGAGCACTGCGTCGAGCACCCGACCATTGGCCTCCCCGCCCGGGCGCGCCACGAGAACGCCGACGCTACGGCCCTTGAGATCGGGGATCCGTGCGATTCCCGACCCACCCGGCGCCATGATGATCACAGCGCTGCGATGCAGGATCAGCGCCGTCTCGCCCTGCTGGGGCATGGCGATGTCGGTGCGCACCACCGCGAAATCCGCCGTCCCGTCGTCGATGGCGGCGGCGCTGGCGATGATGGTGTCGGCGGCGATGATGCGCAGGCGCAGCGGTTCATGCTCGCGGGCCATGATCGAGGCCGCCGCCGCCATGAGGTGATGATCGGGACTGTCGCGTGTCACGGCCACGCGCGCCTGCGTCGGGCGCGACACATACCAGAGGGACAGGGCGATCAGCGCCAGCCCCGCCGCAATCGCCGCGAAGAGATAACGGCCCATTCCGCCCCCGGCCAAGGCGCCCCGCCCATCGGGGTCACGCCATGGAAGATTCCGGGGGGCGGCTGTCGGTTCCCTTGGGCTTCAGCGACCGGTCTTGCGGTCGCGCTTGCCGAGGGTGCGCAGGCGCAGGGCGTTCAGCTTGATGAAGCCTGCGGCGTCGCGATGGTCATAGGCCACCGCGCCCTCCTCGAAGGTCACGAGGTCCTGATCATAGAGCGAATAGGGGGACTGGCGGCCCACCACGCGCACATTGCCCTTGTAGAGCTTGAGCCGCACACGTCCGGTCACCAGCTCCTGACTGCAGTCGATGAGGGCCTGCAGCATCTCGCGCTCCGGCGAGAACCAGAAGCCGTTGTAGATCAGCTCGGCATATTTGGGCATCAGCTCATCCTTGAGATGGGCCGCGCCGCGATCCAGCGTGATGGACTCGATGCCGCGATGGGCTTCCAGCAGGATCGTGCCGCCGGGGGTCTCGTAGACGCCGCGCGACTTCATGCCCACGAAGCGGTTCTCGACGAGATCGAGGCGGCCGATGCCATTGGCCTTGCCCAGCTCGTTGAGCTTGGTCAGCAGGGTGGCGGGAGACATTTTCACGCCATCGACGGCGACCGCATCGCCCTTTTCGAAGTCGATCACGATTTCGGTGACCACATCGGGGGCGTCTTCCGGCGAGATGGTGCGCATATGCACATATTCCGGCGGCTCCACCCAGGGATCCTCCAGCACCTTGCCCTCGGAGGAGGAGTGCAGCAGGTTCGCATCCACCGAGAAGGGAGCGTCGCCGCGCTTGTCCTTGGCGATGGGGATCTGGTGCTCTTCGGCGAAGGCGATGAGCTGCTCGCGGCTCTTCATGTCCCATTCGCGCCAGGGGGCGATGACCTTGATCTCGGGCTCGAGCGCGTAATAGCCCAGCTCGAAGCGCACCTGATCGTTGCCCTTGCCGGTGGCGCCATGGGAGACCGCGTCAGCGCCGACCATGCGGGCGATCTCGATCTGTTTCTTGGCGATCAGCGGGCGCGCGATGGAGGTGCCCAGCAGATAGAGGCCCTCATACTGCGCGTTGGCGCGGAACATGGGGAAGACATAGTCGCGCACGAATTCCTCGCGCAGGTCCTCGATGAAGACGTGTTCGGGCTTGATGCCCAGCAACTCGGCCTTCTTGCGGGCGGGCTCCAGCTCTTCGCCCTGGCCGAGATCGGCGGTGAAGGTCACGACCTCGCAGCCATAGGTGGTCTGGAGCCACTTCAGGATGATGGAAGTGTCGAGGCCGCCGGAATAGGCGAGGACGACGCGCTTGATGTCTTTCTGGGCCATGGATCGGAACTCGTCAGTGCGGGCCGGAGGCGGCCACGGTCGGGCCGGGACTATAGATACGGATCGTCGCCGCGCAAGCCTTGCTTGTCGGGCTTGATCAGGATCTTGCGCAGCAAGGCGACGATAATGAGGGTGAAAAGCCCCGCAAAGAGCACATCCGAGGGAAAATGCCCCCCGAAAGCGACCCGCATCACGCCGGTCAGCCCCCCCACGCCCAGCGCCAGGGCCACGGCGGGCAGACGCAGGGGGCCCGGGGCGAGGCTGGCGGGGGCGACGAGCCAGAAGGCGCCGGAGGTTTCCCCCGAGACGAAGGAGCAGTTCTTCACGCAGGCGCCATCGGTCTTGTACCAAGGGCGGAATTCAAGCGGGCCGCCGAATTCCTGCACCTGCAGGGGGCGAGGCCGATCCCAGTGCTCCTTCAGGATCGCATTGACGAGCAGCCCGGGCCCCAGAGCAAGGCCGAGCGCCAGAAACAGCACGCTGCGTCCGCGCGGCTGCAAGGCCTCTGGCCAAGGCAGATCGAACCATCCGGCCACCCAGCCCAGGATCCAGGCCAGAAGGAAGAGGCCCATCACGACGACGGGGAGGAAGTAGAGGATGCCGCGCAAACCCCTCAAGCCATGCCCATTCCCGGCAAAACCGGTCGGCCCATGAAAAAACGCGGAGCCCATGAGGTCCAGCTCCGGCCACAGGGCGAACAGGACGCCCGTCAGCACAGTCAGAGCAAGCAGAGTGATCAGGGATCGACGCAAGGGATACCTCCAGCCCAACCCTTAGCTGAGAGCCGCGCGGGGCGAAAGCGCGAGCAGGGCTTGGGGCGCGCGCCGCGCCTCGTCACGGGCCGCCAGCGCTGGTAAGATAGCGCCATGACGACAGCCCCCACCCTCTCCTCCGACGAGATCGAACGCTACGCCCGCCACATCGTCCTGCATGGCGTGGGCGGGCCCGGCCAACAGAAACTCAAGGCCGCCCGGGTGCTGGTGATCGGCGCGGGCGGGCTCGGCTCGCCGCTGATCCAGTATCTGGCGGCGGCAGGGGTCGGCGAGATCGGCGTGGTGGATGACGACACGGTTTCGCTGTCCAACCTGCAACGGCAGGTGCTGCACAGCACAGCCGACATCGGCCGCCTGAAGGTGGAGAGCGCGCGGGACGCCGTCGCGCGCCTCAACCCCCATGTGACCCTGACCATGCACCCCCTGCGGATCGAGCCCGCCAACGCCCGCGACCTGGTGCGCGCCTATGACCTCATCGCCGACGGCTCCGACAATTTCGCCACGCGCTACGCGGTCTCGGACGCCTGCTTTTACGAATCCCGCCCGCTGGTGACCGCCGCCGTGGGCGCCTATGACGCTTCCCTCACCACCCTGCGCCCCTATGAGCGCGATGCGCAGGGCCGCCCCAACCCCACCTACCGCTGCCTCTTCCCCGAAGCCCCGCCCGCAGGCGCCGTCCCCGCCTGCGCGGAGGCTGGCGTGCTGGGCGCCCTGACCGGCGTCGTCGGCTCCATGATGGCGCTGGAGGTGCTGCGCGAACTCACGGGCTTTGGCGAGACGCTGGTGGGCCGCCTGCTGCTGGTGGACACCCGCGCCATGCGCTTCGAGACGATGACTTATGGGTGGGATCCGGGGAATGTGCTGAATGGGGAGGGGAGTGATTGAAAAGACTTAATCTTTGCAATTGATTTTTCGATTTCCTCGCGTATTTTCCGGAAAACATTGCAGAAGCGCTGCTCATTCGTGAAGCGGAAGCTTCGGTTCGCATGCGGGAACCGAAATGGATATTCGCAAACTGATCCGCTCAGGAAAGACCATCAGGCACGCCGGGCAATGGGCTGTTGGAACCATGCCGCGAACCGCCTTCCCCCTGTCAAAATCAGGTGGCAAAGCCTATCGGCTGGGCAACAGGCATTGGCGTGTGGTCACGTTCGACGCCTGCGGTCTCAGTTGCCGCCTCTTGATCAATTCCCATCCCACCCTTTTTCAGTATCAGGCGATGCTGGGCGTGGAGTCTGGTGGAGACACGAAAGTGATTGTAAGCTTGGAATACCATCCAACGCACAAGCCATGGCATGCGCATGTCTGTTGCGATGACATCGCGTCTGTTCCTGCGGGGATCAAGCGCGGACCCTGGTTCAAGGACCTGCATGCGGTCGGGACCAGACACCAACTGCCCTGTCCCAGCTCGGACGAGGCGGCGGTCCAACGTGCGGCGTCCTTCTTTCGACTGGACCTGCATGAGGAAAGGGGGCTGGCATGAAAGAGGAACTTTGCAAGGCCTTTTGTCAGGATCTCGAAGTCGTCAAGGTGCCCGCAGGCCTGGCCGTTGGCACGGGCTTTCAAAAGAGCGACGGCGATCACATCGGATTTTACATCGTCGGCCCTGACGCGGCGGGCCATTATCGCGTGCAGGATGATGGGGCGACGGTCCCCTGGCTTGAAGCCTGCGGGGTGGATCTTGATCTGGAAAGTGGCGCTCCAGAGCTCCGCCAGATGCCGGCGGAATATGGCGTGTCCTTAGACGCAGAGACCTTCGAGATCACCAGCGAACCCATGGCCAGAAGCGCCGTCCCGAAAGCGGGCTTGCGCCTTGTCGCGGCTCTGTTGCGCTTGCAAGATTCCGATTTGATGACCCATGAGCCCGCAGGTTCAAAATCGGGCGCGGAGTCGAAACGGGGGCTTCAGAAGGCAGGATAGGGCGGCGTCCACTGCCCGGTTGCCGCTCCCCTCCCGCTGGTCTATCAATTATCGCCCAACGTTAACCCCCGGGAGGGAACATGTCGCTTCATTCAGTCTCGATCCCCGTCTTCGTGCAGATCCTCAACAGTTCGCAACAGATTCTTGACAAGGCCATCGCCCATTGCGCCGCCAAGAAGATCGATCAGGCGGCCCTGCTCAATGATCGCGTGTTCCCCGACATGTTCCCGCTGGTGCGCCAGTTCCAGTATATCGCCGACCATTCCTCGGGCGCCTGCCTGCGTCTGGCTGGCAAGGACGCGCCGGTTCCGCCACGCGAGGAGACCACCTTCGAAGCCTTGAAGGAGCGTCTCGCCAAGGCTCTGGCCATCGTCGAGTCGGTTTCGGCCGCCGATGTGGACGCCCATGCCAGCCAGGACATCACCTTCCCCATGGGGCCCCGTCAGGTCACCATGCGCGGTCACGAATATCTCTTGCATTTCGTGATGCCGAACTTCTATTTCCACGCCACCACCGCTTACAACATCCTGCGCCATCGCGGCGTGGAGGTCGGCAAGCGTGACTTCCTCGGCGTGATGCCCGGCTTCCCCAAAGCCTGACGTCAGCCCCAAGAGAGAAAGAGACATCCCATGAGCATTCGTCGCATCGGCGCAGGCGCCCGCATGAGCAAGGCCGTCGTCCATGGAAGCACCGTCTATCTGGCGGGCCAGGTCGCGGACAAATCCAAGGGCGCGAGCGTCGCCGAGCAGACCCAGGAAATCGTCGGCATCATCGACGATCTCTTGAAGGAGGCTGGCTCCGACAAGACGAAGATCCTCTCCGCGGCGATCTATCTCTCGGACATCTCGACCTTCGCCCAGATGAATTCCGTCTGGGACACCTGGGTGGTCGCAGACCACACCCCCGCCCGCGCCACGGTCGAGGCCAAGCTAGCGGCGCCGGAATACACCGTCGAGATCGCGGTCATCGCCGCGATCTGATCTGTTAGCCGAAACCTTGAAGGGCCAGCCGCAAACCGCGCGCTGGCCCTTTTTGCGTCAGCCCTCGATAATTCCCTGCACCTGACCCATGAAGTCGCGCTTGGCCAGCGGCACGCCGCTGTGGCGCAGGAGGTCATAGGCTGTGGTGGCGTGGAAGAAGAGGTGCGGCAGCCCATAATGCAGCACGAAATCGCGCCCCGTCATGCGGCGCGTCCCAGCCCCGGCGGGAAAGGTCAGGACCTTATCGGCGGCGGCGTCGATCACGGCCCGGTCGATGGACTGGGCATAGGCGAGCGCCTTGGCCAGACGCGCCTTCAGGTCCTCCAGGCTCTTTTCGTCGTCGGCGGGCTTGTCGGCGCTCACGCCCGCCAGCATGGCCGGGATGCTTTCGGCCCAGCGGGCCACCATGCGCACCTGCTTGTCGAAGGGATACATGTCCGGGAAAAACCGGGCGGTCAGATAGGCCTGCTGGTCGTATTTGGCGGCGGCGCCATGGGCGATGGCCTTGTCGATAGTGGCCGTGAGGCCCGAAATGGTCTGCACGATGACGTCCATCGACGCCTGCGAGAGTGAAATGGACATGCTGATCCTCCCGCCCTTCAAGGGCTTTTGCTGCAACTGCGTCTGCACAATCCCATGTTCGCCGCGCTTGCGGAAGCGGCTTTATCGACCTAGAGGTGGTTCAGGCGGGCGCGGCCCGCAGGTTCAAAACGGGAGGCGACATGAGCACGCATGACGAGATCAAGCAGAAGATGATCATGGCTGGCAAGATCCTCGTGGCCGAAGCCCAGGATGATTTCACTCGCGGCCACATTTCCTTCCGCCTGCCCGACAATCCCGGCCTGTTCTTCATGAAGCCCCACAGCATCGGCCTCGACGAGATCACGATGGAGAACATTCTCACCATCGACCTCGAAGGCAATGTGGTCGCGGGCAAGGCCAAGCGCCATTCCGAGGTCTATATCCATTCCGAGATCCTGAAGGCGCGGCCGGACCTGAATTGCGTGCTGCACACGCATCCCACCTATTCCACCGCCTTCTCCGCCATGGGCCGCCCCATGCGCGCCTATAGCCAGCCTGCGGCGCTCTTCTACAACGCCATCGGCGTCTATACGGACACGATCAACCTCATTCGCGACCACGGCATGGGCCATGGTGTCGCCAAGGCTTTGGGCCCCCATCGCACAGTGCTGCTGAAGAACCATGGCGTGGTGATGACGGGCGTCTCCATCGAGGAGACCATCATCAGCGTGATCATGCTGGAGAACGCCGCGCAGGTGCAGATGATCGTGGAAGCCGCTGGCGCCGCCGCCCCCGAGTTCCCGATCGAAGACATCATGAAGCTCCAGCACGACATCAGCCGTCCCGAGCAGTTCATCGTGAACTTCGATTATCTGGCGCGCCGGGTGAAGCGCCGCGAGGGCTGATAAGCCCTACACGCCCCGAAAATCAGGCCGACGCTTCTCCATGAAGGCGCGTCGGCCTTCCACATAGTCGGCGCTTTCGAGGCAGGCGTTGGCCAGCGCCGCGCAAAGCGCCGCGTCCGGCGGGCGCGTGGGGTCCGCATATTCATCGACCATGCGCTTGGAGGCCACGACCGAGAGCGGCGCATTCTGCGCGATCACGGCTACATAGGCCGCCACATCGGCGTCGAATGTCTTGGGCGGCGCCACCTGATGCACCAGCCCCATGGCCAGCGCCTCCTGCGCGGTGTAGCGCCGGGCGGTGATGAGGATCTCCTTCACCCGCGCCGCGCCCACGATCTGCACCAGCCAGGAAATGAAATCGGGCCGATAGGCGATGCCCAGCCGCGCGGCGGGCACGCAAAAGGTGGCGTCCTCCGCCGCAAAGCGCAGATCGCAGGCCGCCGCCAGCCCCATCCCCGCGCCAAAGCAAAAACCGTTGATCCGCGCCAGGGTCGGCTTGGGGAAGGCGCGCAGCCGCGCGAACATGCCCGACGAGATCGCCTCATAGCGGGCGATGGCATCGGGCTGGGAGCGCAGGGCCTCGAACTCCGAAATATCCGCGCCCGAAACGAAAGAGGCGCCCGCGCCCCGCACCACCAGCAGCCGCACGCGGGCATCCACCGCGAAGGTCTCGATGAGGGCTGTGGCCTCCTGCGACATGGCCAGAGTGATGGCGTTGAGGCGCGCGGGATTGTCGAAGACCAGCTCCGCCACCCCGTCCCGCACCTCGCCCGTGACCCTTGCTGCGCTCACGCCAGGCCGTCCATGATGATGATCTGCCCGGTGGAGGCCTGTTTGCGGAAGACCGAGGCCGCCTGATATTCGGGGGAATTGTAGCAATCGAGCGCCGCCTGGTAGGAGGGGAACTCGATGATGATGTTGCGGGCGGGGACCTTGCCCTCCGGCGCCGTATATTGCCCGCCGCGCACCAGAAAATGCGCGCCGAAGCGCGCGAAGGGCTCGGCGGCGCCCGCCAGATAGGTCTTGTAGACCTCCATGTCGTGAACGTCGTTATGCGCGATCCAGTAACCCTTGGTCATCTTTGCCTCCATTTCGCCCTGATCAGGTCATTCTAGCTTCACAGTTGGCTTTCATCATCCCCTCAATCGCCTGATGACGCGTTTGAACGGGTGTTTTTCGTTCAAGCATCGGGCGGCCAAACGCCGGGCCGGAGGTACGCCCGGCGTTTTCTTTTGGGAGCGAGGCTAATTGCCGACAGAGCCCGCGATCAGCGCGCCGATCAGACATAGAATCAAGATGGTGAATTCCTTCCCACGATTGCCCTCAGCCATGCCATCCTCCTTAAGTCCTGCTTGAGTTAAAAAATAACGGCGAATAACTCTATTTTCTCACCTTGGCCGCTGCCCGCCATGACTGACATCAAGGCGAGTTGAATAATATTTCAGATAGTCTATTTCTAAATTCAACATCCATTCTCCATTCAAAATCCATGTTTTCAGATTAAAATGATAACATTATTGTTATTTTGTAATCCAAATTAATGATGAGACTGTACAGTCTAGTATAATTTTTCGCACAATTCAGAGATATGGAAATCTAATGGGCTTGAAGAGGAGATTCGTTTGGCTGGAAGCCCGATCGCGCTCGAAGATACAAAGGAAGTATTGCTCTTCCTCGCCACCGCTGGCGTGGTGGTGCCCCTTTTCCGGCGGCTGAAGGTCAGTCCAGTCATCGGCTTTCTGGGCGCGGGCGTCTTGTTGGGGCCCCATGGGCTCGGGGGCTTTTCGAACCATCCCTGGCTGGATTTTTTCCAGCTGGAAAACACCCAGCGAATCGCCAAGATCGCGGAATTTGGCGTGGTCTTCCTGCTGTTCATGATCGGCCTCGAGCTCTCCTATGAACGCTTGACGCGCCTGCGGCGGCTGGTCTTCGGGCTGGGCGCAGCGCAGGTTCTGCTCAGCACCCTAGTGCTGGGGGAGCTCGCGGCGCTGATCTTTGGCCTGCCTCAGGGCGCGGATTTGGTGGTGGGCGGGGCGCTGGCTTTGTCCTCCACCGCCATCGTCATTCCCGTGCTGGCGGAGCGGCGGCGCCTGTCCACCACCGCCGGGCGCGCGGCCTTTGCTGTGCTGCTGTTCCAGGACCTGATGGTGGCGCCCCTGCTCTTCGCCGTCTCGATGGCGGGCGATCGCGGCGGGGGCACGGGGGCTGACATGCTCTACGCCATCTTGCCCGCCATGGCGGCGCTGGCCGTATTGGTGCTGGGGGGCCGGCTGCTGCTGCGGCCCCTGTTCCATCAGGTGGCGCTGGCGCGCTCCACCGAGTTCTTCATGGCGACCTGCCTCTTCGTGGTCATCGGCACGGGTGTGGCGAGCGCCATGAGCGGCCTGTCCATGGCTTTGGGCGCCTTCATCGCAGGGCTGTTGCTGGGCGAGACCGAATATCGCCGCGAGATCGAGGTGACGCTGGAGCCCTTCAAGGGCCTGCTGCTGGGCCTCTTCTTCGTCTCCATTGGCGTGGAGCTGGACCTGACGCAGATCGCCCGCGCGCCTGGCCTCGTGGTGGGCATCGCGCTGGGGTTGATCGTCCTCAAGGCCGCGATCCTCTTTGGTCTGGCGCGGGTGGCGGGCCTGCCTGCGCCTGCGGCGGGGGAGACGGCCCTGCTGCTGGGCCCCGGCGGCGAATTCGCCTTCGTGATGATCACCGCCGCCGTGGCCGAACGGCTGCTGCCCGCCAGCACAGGCGCGACCCTGATCCTCGCGGTGACCCTGTCCATGGCGACGGTCCCCCTGCTCGCCCTGCTGGGCGCCAGACGCAGGCCCGTCGATCCGCAGGCGCTGGACCCGGAACTCGCCGCAACCCCACCGCAAGAGCAGCGCAAGGGCCGCGTGATCGTGGTGGGCTATGGGCGCGTGGGGCGGCTGGTGGGCGAGATGCTGGCCCGTCACAAGCTCGATTTCATCGCCGTGGATGGCGACCCCAAACTCGTCGCCCGGGAGCGGCCCCAGGCGCGCAACCTCTACTGGGGCGACGCCACCAGGCCGGAATTTCTGCGGGCCTGCGGGCTGGAGGAGGCCAGCGCCCTCATCGTGACCATCGACCGACCGCAACAGGCTGAGCAAGTGGTGGCGCTCGCCCGAAAGGCCCGGCCCGACATCACCATCGTCGCCCGCGCCCGCGACGCCCACCACGCCACCCAGCTCTACGCGCTGGGCGCCACCGACGCGATCCCCGAGACCACAGAGGCGAGCCTGCAATTATCGGAGGCCGCGCTGGTCGATATCGGCGTCCCCATGGGCCTCGTCATCGCCTCGATCCACGAGAAGCGCGACGAATATCGCAAGCTGCTGCAACCCGATGGCGAAGAGCACGAAAGACGCGCCTTTCGTCCGTCAACCCGCATGAAGGACATGGGAAGGCGGCGCGACCCCCGGGATGCTGCGCAAGAACCGGGTTAGCCCGGCTCAACCTGCATGGAGGCCACGACCTCCTGCTCGATCAGGGTCCAGATCTCGTCCACGATCTTCAGGAATTCCGGGCTGCGCTTGAGGGACAATGCGCGCGGGCGGGGGAAGGGGATGGCGATATCCGCCGCCACCCGTCCGGGGCGCGAGGAGAAGACCAGCACGCGATCCGCCAGATAGGCGGCCTCGTCGATCTGGTGGGTGATGAAGAGCACGGTCTTGCGCTTCTGCGCCCAGATTTTCAAAAGCTCCCGCTGCATGATCTCGCGGGTCTGCGCATCGAGCGCGGCGAAGGGCTCGTCCATCAGCAGCACATCGGGGTCGATGGCGAGCGCGCGCGCAAGATTGACGCGCTGGCGCATGCCCCCCGAAAGCTCGTTGGGATAGTGCTGGGCGAAGCCGGTGAGGCCCACCAGCTTCAACAGGCTTTCGGCCAGGGGATGGGACGCCGCAGGCTTCACGCCGCGCACCTCCAGCCCGAAGACCACATTGTCGAGCACCGTGCGCCAGGGCAGCAGGGAATCGTGCTGGAACACGAAGCCGCGATCACCGCCCGGGCCCTCCACCAATTTGCCGTCGATGCGCACCTCGCCCTCTTCAGCGGGGACCAGGCCGCCGATGGCGCGGATGAAGGTCGTCTTGCCGCAGCCGCTCGCGCCCACGATGCAGACGAATTCATTGGTGGCGATGTCCAGCGAAATGGAGTCGAGCACCTTGCGGGGCTCGCCATCGCGGGTGAGAAAATATTTCGAGAGGTTGGAGACCTGAAGCTTGGCGGTCATCAGTGCGTCTCCTGCACGCTCTTGCGCCAGGGAGCGAGGCGTTGCTCGAGATATTTCAGCCCCTCCATGAGCAGTACGCCCATGAGGGAGAAGATCAGCACGCCCAGAAACACGGTGGCCGTGTCAAAGCTGAGGCCCGCCGCCGTGATGAGATAGCCCACACCGGCGCGAGAGGCGAAAAGCTCGCCCACCACCACGCCCGTCAGCGCGCGGCCAATGCCAAGGCGCAGGCCCACGATGACGAAGGGCAGCGCGGCGGGCATGAGGATCTTGGTGAAGATCTGCCCGCGCGAACAGTTGAAGGCCTTCGCCACTTCCAGCAAATGGGGGTCCGCCGAGCGGATGCCTACAAAGGCGTTCAGCAGGATCGGGAACACCGCGATGACGAAGACGATGGCGACTTTCGAGGCGAGCCCAATGCCGAAGATCAGCAGGAAGAAGGGCATCAAAGCCACAAGCGGGCTCGAATAGAAAAACGAGACCCAGGGATCGAGAATGTCCTGCGTGCGGCGACTCGTCGCCATGAGGAAGCCCAGCGCAATGCCCACCACAGCGGAGAGGGCGAAGCCCAGCGAAAACTCCAGCGCGCTGACGCCCATGTGGCGCATCAATTCGCCATTCATCAGGAGCTTCCAGCCCACCGCCAGAACCTTGGACAGGGGCGAGAAGAGAATGGGATTGGTGACAAGAAACTGGCCCGTGAACTCCCACAGCGCCAGCCCGCCGATGACCGAATAAATGGCGCGGCGGCGCGAGATCCAGGCGAGTTGCGCCGGGGTCGGCCCGTGCCTGAGCCCTGCGGGAAGAGGCGAGGGCGCAGCATCGGCGCCACGCGCCTTGTCATGCCCCAGGGCTGCTTCGCTCATCGTCTGCTCCCGACTGTTCAACGCTATCTCATTGCGAGGTCGCATGAATGGGCGGCGCCCGCAACCTACTTTTTGGCGAGCCCCGCGCTGCGAAGGGCCGTGATGGTGGTGAGCGGCGTGATCGCCTCCGGGTCCACCTTCACATGGATGATCGAGGGCTTGCCCGAAGCCACGGCCCGCTCGAAGGCGGGGGCGAACTGCGCGGTCTCCTCCACCGTCTCCCCATGGCCGCCGAAGGCCACCGCATAAGCGGCGAAATCGGGATTACGCAGGGCGGTGGCGGAGACGCGGCCGGGATAGTTCCGCTCCTGATGCATGCGGATCGTGCCATACATGCCGTTGTCGACGATCACCACGATGATCGGCAGATCATATTGCACGGCGGTGGCGAACTCCTGCCCGTTCATCAAAAAGCAGCCATCGCCCGCAAAGCAGACCACCATGCGTTCGGGATGCACGCGCTTGGCGCCCACGGCGGCGGGCAGGCCATAGCCCATGGAGCCCGACACCGGCGCGAGCTGCGTCGCATATTGGCGAAAGCGCATGAAGCGCCCCACCCATATGGCGTAATTGCCCGCGCCATTGGTCACGATGGCGTCGCGGGGCAGACGCTCGCGCAGCCACAGGGCCATTTCGCCGAGTTGCATCTTGCCGGGCATGGTGGGCGCAACATCGGTCCAGCCATGGAAATCGGCGTTGGCCTGCGCCGTCTGCGAAGCCCAGGGAATCACATTCGGCGGTTGCAGGCTCTCCAGCGCGGCGGCGAAGGCGGGGGGCGTGGCGTTGATCCCCAGACGCGGATGATAGACCCGGCCCAACTCCTCCGCGTCCCCATGCACATGCACCAGATTCTGGCGGGGCGTGGGGATGTCGAAGAGCGTGTAGCCCTGCGAGGGAATCTCGGCCATGCGCCCGCCGATCAGCAGCACGAGATCGGAGGCCTCGATGCGGGCGCGCAGTTTCGGGTTTGGCCCGATGGCGAGTTCGCCCGCATAGTTGGGATGATCGCCGGGAAAGAGCATGGCGCGGCGCGAGGAGGTGACCACCGGCAGGTCGAAACGCTCGGCGAAGCGGCGCAAAGAGTCGACCGCCTTCTCGCTCCAGCCGCTGCCGCCCACGATCACGATGGGCTGTTTGGCGGCCCAGAGCAGCTTCTGCAATTCGGCCATCTGGGTCTGGCCGGGCCAGGTGGGCACGGGCTCCACGCGGGCGGCGTCGCTCACGCTGGCGCGCTCCACCAGCATGTCCTCGGGCAAGGCGATCACCACAGGGCCGGGGCGGCCCTGCAAGGCCACATGAAAGGCGCGCGAGACGATCTCTGGGATGCGCGCGACATCGTCGATCTCCACCACCCATTTGGCGAAGGAGCCGAAGACGGCGCGGTAGTCCATCTCCTGAAAGGCGCCGCGGCCCTGGGCGGGGCGCTGCACCTGCCCGACGAACATGATGAGCGGGGTTGAATCATGTTCGGCGATATGGATGCCCGGCGAGGCGTTGGTGGCGCCGGGCGCGCGCGTCACGAAGACGATGCCGGGCTTGCCGGTGAGCCTGGCGCTCGCGTCCGCCATCATGGCGGCGCCGCCTTCCTGACGGCAGACGGTGACGTTGATGTTCACATCATGGAAGGCGTCGAGCACGGCCAGATAGGATTCGCCAGGCACGCAGAACACATGGCGCACATCCTGCGCGAGCAATTGGTCCACCAGAATTTGCGCGCCGGTGCGATTGTTCTCCATCATGCCCGTCCTCCCCAATTCGGATCGTTCAAAATCTCGTCCGTATGCTGGCCCAGCGCAGGCGCAGGCCGCGCGCTCGCCACCGCCACCCCATCCATCACGATGGCGCCGCGCAGGCCGGGCGTGGAGCCCGTCTTGGCGCGGGGATTGTCCAGATCCATGCGCATGCCGCGCGCGATCACCTGCGGATCCCTGAACACATCGCCCACGCTGTTGATGGGGCCAGCAGGCACGCCCAAAGTATCGAGCCTGGGCAAGAGATCGGCGCGGGTGAACTGGCGCGTCAGCGCGTGCAAAAGCCGCGTCAGCTCGACGCGATTGCGCACGCGGTCCTTGCTGATGGCGTAGTCGGGATGGGTCGCCAACTCAGGCGCGCCCAGCGCCTCGCAAAGTTTGCGATATTGCCCGTCATTGCCAGCGGCGATGATGATGTCGCCATCGGCGACGGGAAAGACGTCATAGGGCACGATATTGGGATGGCTGTTGCCAAGGCGCCTCGGCTCATTGCCCGTGACGAAATAGTTCAGGGCCTGATAGCCCAGCACCGCGATCTGCGCATCGAGCAGCGCGCAATCTATATAGGCGCCCTCGCCGGTTTCATGGCGGCGCAACAGGGCCGCCTGAATGGCGTTGGCGGCGTAGAGGCCGGTGTAGATATCGGCGATGGCCATGCCCGATTTAGTGGGGGGACCATCGGGCTGTCCCGTGAGATGCATGGCGCCGCCCATGCCCTGCACCAGAAAATCATAGCCCGCACGCTCTGCGTAGGGCCCGTCCTGACCGAAGCCCGTGATGGAGCAATAGATCAGGCGCGGGTTCCGTTTGCGCAGGCTCTCGTGGTCGAGGCCATATTTGGCTAGGCCCCCCACCTTGAAATTCTCGATGACCACATCGGCGTTCATGGCGAGGCGCTCGATGAGGGCGCGGCCCTCCGGCGTCTCGAAATCCGCCTCGATGCAGCGCTTGCCGCGATTGCAGGCGTGGTAATAGGCGGCGCCGAGATTTTCGTCGTTATGGCCTTCGAGAAAGGGCGGGCCCCATTGGCGCGTGTCGTCGCCCGCCCCGCGACGCTCCACCTTCACCACGTCAGCGCCGAGGTCTGCGAGCAATTGCCCGCACCAGGGCCCGGCGAGAATGCGCGCGAGCTCCAGCACGCGGAATGAGGCGAGGGGTTTGGGCGAGGTGGACAGAGGCGTTCTCCCTGCGGCGCGGCGGCGACAGCCAGCCACGGGTACAAGGCTCCGCCCGAGGGGGCAAGAGGCTGACGCTGCTTGGTTGCTGCGGCCCGCGCCTCTATAAGACCCTGCATCGCACCACAGGATCCTCCCTTGTCCCAACCGCGCCAGTTCCGGCTGCTCTCGCTGCATTTCGCCCTCTATCAGTTCTCCTGCGTCATGGCGGGGGGATTTGCGGGGGCCTTTTTGCTGCAACAGGGCTTCAGCCTGCCGCAGGCGCTGGCGTCTTTTGCGGCGCTGCTGGCGGTGCGGTTCGTGCTGCGCTGTCTTTCGCTGGTTCTGGTGCGGCGCGTGGGCGTGCGCGGCGCCGTGATTGCGGGCGCCCTGATTCTCGCTACGCAATTCTGGCCGCTGCTGCATGCGCGCGATCCCTTCTGGCTAGGGGCCTGGCTGTTCATCGTGGCGCTGGGGGAATCGCTCTACTGGCCCTGCTATCACGCCACCATGGCGGTCACGAGCGCGCCCGATTCGCGCGGGAAAGAGCTTGGCCTGCGCAACGCCATCGGCGCCCTGGTGGGCGTCACCGGGCCGCTGCTGGGGGGCTTCTTGCTCCAGAGGTTCGGCCCAGCGGTGGATTTCGGCCTCGCCGCCGCGATCACCCTCATCTCGATCCCGCCCCTGCTTCTCATGGCGCCGGTCAAGGCGGGCGACGTTCCCAGCCTTCGCGAGGCGCTGGGCGCGGTGGATACCCGCAGCCTCAAGGCCTTCGCCTCCGATGGCTATATCAGCGGCGGGCTCATGCTGGCCTGGCCCATGGTTCTCTTTGTCTCGCTGGGCTCGGAATATGAGAGCTTGGGCCTCGCCAACGCCATGGCGAGCCTTGTGGGCGCTGGCGTGGGGCTGGTGGCGGGGCGCATCATCGATGCGGGGCGGCGCGACAAGGCGCTGTTCTGGGTGTCGCTGGCGCTGGTGGCGAGCTTCGCCTTTCGCGCCTGCGCCAGCTGGTCGCCGCTGGCCGCCACGATCTCCAACGCCACGGGCGCGGCGGTCATCGGCGTCTACATGACCGTGCTGATGAGCCTGATCTATGACCGCGCCAAGGGCTCAGGGGCGGCCTATCGCTTCCATTTCGCCATGGAGGGCGGCTGGGACGCGGGGGCGGCGCTGGGGTGCCTCGCGGGCGCAGCGGCGGCGCAGGCCACAGGCGTGTCCTCGCTGGCGACCCTGCCCTCCGTGTTGGGGGTCTGGGTCATGTATCGCTGCGTGCGGGGACGCAAGGCGCCGACGACCGAGGCCGCCAGCGCCTGATCCATCAGAACCCGATCATGTCGAAGCGGGTCATGGTGGTGTTGGGTCCCACGCCCGGGGCGGTGGCGAGGGTCCAGGCGGTGATCTGTTCCGCATAGATGTTTTCCGCCGAGGCGCCGTCCACGGGCACGATCACCTTGTAGCCAAGGAAAGCCGCCTCGCTGGCGGTGAAGAGCACCGCCCCCTGCGCCGTGGTGCCCACCACGATGACCGTGGTGACGCCCTTTTCCTTGAGAATCTTGTCGAGATCCGTGCGGATGAACTTGTTCGCAACCGTGGAGACGACGGGCTCGCCCTCCTTCGGCGCCGCCTGGGGGGCGATATCCGCCGCTGTGGCTGACGCCACGATGCTATGCACCACCGGCATGCCCTTCGAGCGGGCTTCGGCGAGGAATTTCTCGACCTTGGGCAGGGAGGCCAGGCACCGGGGGCGGCGCTCGGCGTTGCAGGTCTGCTTCACCAGATCCAGCACGAGGAAGGCGGTGGTCTTGGGATCGACCTTCACTGTCTTGAGTTCGATGGGCGCGGGGGCCTTCACGCTGGCCCATTCATCCACGATGGTCTGGGCGGCGACGGGCGTGACGGCGAAGGCGGCGGCGGCCACGAGGCCGATCACGAGTTTCTTCAGCATGGCTTGCTCCTGATTGACGATGTTCTTCCAGCGGAAAGGTCGCTCGTTCCCGCGCGTCCCGCAAGTCCTGCGCTCTTAGAAAAACGCCTGAAGCCCCGTCTGGGCGCGGCCCAGAATCAGCGCGTGGACGTCATGCGTTCCCTCGTAGGTGTTCACGGTCTCGAGGTTCTGGGCGTGGCGCATCACATGATATTCCTCATGGATGCCGTTGCCGCCGTGCATGTCGCGCGCCATGCGGGCGATGTCGAGGGCCTTGCCGCAGTTGTTGCGCTTGATGAGCGAGATGGCCTCGGGCGCCACCAGCCCCTCGTCGAACAGACGCCCCACCCGCAGGGCCGCCTGCAGGCCCAGGGTGATCTCGGTCTGCATGTCCGCGAGCTTCTTCTGCACCAGTTGCGTGGCGGCGAGCGGGCGGCCGAATTGTTGCCGGTCGAGCGTGTATTGGCGGGCCCGATGCCAGCAATCTTCCGCTGCGCCCATGACGCCCCAGGCGATGCCATAGCGGGCGCGGTTGAGACATTCGAAGGGGCCCTTCAGGCCGGAGACGCCCGGCAGCATATTTTCTTCGGGCACGACAACCCCATCCATCACGATCTCGCCGGTGATGGAGGCGCGCAGCGACAGCTTGCCGTTGATCTTGGGCGCGGTGAGGCCCTTCATCCCCTTTTCCAGAATGAATCCGCGAATGGCGCCGTCATGGGCCTGCGATTTCGCCCAGACGATGAAGACATCGGCGATGGGGGAATTGGAGATCCACATCTTGGAGCCCGTCAGCAGATAGCCGTCGGCGATCTTCTCGGCCCGGGTCTTCATGCCTGCGGGGTCGGAACCCGCGTCGGGTTCGGTGAGGCCGAAGCAGCCGATCCATTCGCCCTTGGCGAGTTTCGGCAGATATTTCAGGCGCTGGGCCTCGCTGCCGAAGGCGAAGATGGGGTGCATGACGAGGGAAGACTGCACGCTCATCATGGAGCGATAGCCCGAATCGACCCGCTCCACCTCCCGGGCCACCAAACCGTAAGCCACGTAATTGGCGTTGGCGCAGCCATAGGCCTCCGGCAGGGTCACGCCCAAAAGGCCCAGCTCGCCCATCTCGGGGAAGATGGCGGCGTCCGTCTTTTCATGGGCGTAGGCCTCCAGCACGCGCGGCAGGAGCCTCTCCTGCGCATAGGCGCGGGCGGCGTCGCGAATCATGCGCTCTTCTTCGGTGAGCTGGCGCTCGAAGAGGAAGGGGTCATCCCACTGGAAGGCGGCGGGCTTCTTGGAAGCGGACATGGCTTGCTCCGGGCTGCGCCCCGGTCAGGGAACGCTTGTCACGGCGCCGGTTATGACCTTGGGCGCGAATGGATTCAAGCGCTCCAGTGACGCTACCCCTAACGAGGGCTTGCGCGCGGGCTCCCATGCAGTCATCTTGGCGCCATGGCCGGTCATGATCCTTTCTCGCAGGAGCCTCTGGCGCTCGACAGGACCGCGCTCTCCGCGCTGAATGATCGTTCGCGCGAGATTTTCAAACGCATCGTCGATTCCTATCTCGCTTCGGGCGAGCCGGTGGGGTCGCGCCAGCTCTCGCGCCTGCTGCCCATGACCCTCTCCCCCGCCTCGGTCCGCAATGTCATGCAGGACCTTGAGGAGCTGGGCCTCGTCTACGCCCCCCACACCAGCGCCGGGCGTCTGCCGACCGAGCTTGGCCTGCGCTTTTTCGTCGACGCCCTGCTCGAAATCGGCGACCTGCCGCTCGACGAGCGCGACCGCATCGACGCGCAGGTCTCCGCCGCCTCGCGCGATCTGACCCTCGAGGGCGTGCTGACCGAGGCCTCGCGCATGCTCTCGGGGCTCTCGCGGGGCGCGGGCGTGGTGGTGACGACCAAGGACAACAAGCGCCTCAAGCATATCGAATTCGTCGGGCTGGAGCCCGAGCGGGCGCTCGCGGTGCTGGTCTCCGAGGATGGTTCCGTCGAGAACCGTGTGGTCGCCATCCCCAAGGGGCTGCCCTCCTCGGCGCTGGTGGAGGCCAGCAATTATCTCAACGCGCGCATTCGTGGCCGCACCCTGAGCGAGGTGCGTACGGATATCGAGCACGCCCGCAGCCAGGCGCAGGCCGAGCTGAACGAACTCACGGCCCGGCTGGTGGACGCGGGGCTGGCGAGCTGGGCGGGCATGGGCGAGACCTCCCAGCTCATCGTGCGCGGCCAGGCCAATCTGCTGGAGGACCTGAAGGCGGCGGAGGATCTGGAGCGCATCCGCCTGCTGTTCGGCGATCTCGAAACCAAGAAGGACGTGGTCGATCTACTCTCGCGGGCCGAACAGGGCGAGGGCGTGCGGATCTTCATCGGCTCGGAGAACAAGCTCTTCTCCCTCTCCGGCTCCTCCATGATCGCGGCCCCCTTCCGCGATCCCACCCAGCGGATCGTGGGCGTGCTCGGCGTCATCGGCCCCACCCGGCTCAACTATGCGCGCATCGTTCCCATGGTGGACTATACGGCCCGGGCCATCGTGCGGCTGATGCAGGGGCGGTGAGGCGGCGCCTTGATGCGCCCCCGCCAACGTGAGAGAACCCGGGGCATTGCAGAGGGTCTCCCCCATGATCGAACGCTGGCTTGAAAAGATATTGTTCAGCAGCCGCTGGCTGCTCGCGCCCATCTATCTGGGGCTCGTGGTCGGGCTCGTGGCGCTGGTGGTGAAGGACATCCAGCACATCATCCACATCGTGCCGAATATTCTCAACGCCAGCGAGTCCGATCTGGTGCTGGACATTCTGGGCCTGATCGACCTCAGCCTGACGGCGAGCCTGGTCATCATCGTCATCTTCTCGGGCTACGAAAATTTCGTGTCCCGCATCGTGACGGCGGGCCATGAGGACTGGCCGGAATGGATGTCGAAGATCGACTTCACCGGCCTCAAGCTGAAGCTGCTCTCCTCCATCGTGGCGATTTCGGCGATTCAGCTTTTGCGCGCCTTCATGGACATCGCCAAGACCTCGGACCGCGATCTCATGTGGTCCGTGATCATCCATATGGTCTTTGTGACGTCAGGGCTCCTGCTCGCCCTGACCGACCGCATGAGCGAGCATGCCCCCAAGGATGCGGCCAAGGGCGATGGCAAGACCAACGGCCATTGAGTGACCTGATGGCCCCGGCGTGCCATAAGGCCCCCATGCCGAGCCAATCCAACGCCTTCGATCCGGGCTTCGGGGTCTATGTCCACTGGCCCTTCTGCCTGTCGAAATGCCCCTATTGCGACTTCAACAGCCATGTGCGGGCCGCCCCCCTGGACGAGGCGCGCTATGTCGCGGCCTTCGCCGCCGAACTCGCCCACCGGGCCGCGCTGGCGCCGGGGCGGCAGGTCACCTCCATCTTCTTTGGCGGGGGCACGCCATCCCTCATGAAGCCGCAGACGGTGGGCGCCATTCTGGAGGCCATCGGGTCGCATTGGAGCATCGCGCCGGGGGCGGAAATCACCCTCGAGGCCAATCCCACCAGCGTGGAGGCCGAGCGGTTTCGCGGCTATCGGGCGGCGGGCGTCAACCGGGTGTCGCTGGGCGTGCAGGCCATGAACGACGCAGACCTGAAGGCCCTGGGGCGCATGCACAGCGCCGCCGAGGCCATGGCGGCGGTGGATGTGGCGACCAGCGTTTTCGACCGCGCCTCCTTCGACCTCATCTACGCCCGCCCGAACCAGAGCCCGCAGGACTGGGCGCAGGAACTGCGCGAGGCCCTGCGCCGGGCGCCCGAGCATCTGTCGCTCTATCAGCTCACCATCGAGCCCGGCACCATGTTCGAGCGGCTGGTGGAGGCGGGCAAGCTCGCCCCGCCCGACCTGGATCTCGGCCGCACCCTCTGGGATCTGACCCAGGAGATGATGGATCAGGCGGGCATGCCCGCCTACGAGGTCTCCAACCACGCAAGGCCGGGGGCGGAGAGCCGCCACAACCTCGTCTATTGGCGCTATGGGGAATATGCAGGGGTTGGCCCCGGCGCCCATGGACGCCTGCTGACGGCGGCGGGCCGCATGGCCCACTCCACGCAAAAACACCCCGAAAAATGGCTCGCCAGCGTCGAGGCGCAGGGCCACGGATTGATCGAGGACGAGGCGCTATCCGCAGAGGCCCAGGGCGACGAATTCCTGCTGATGGGGCTGCGATTGCGTGAGGGCGTGGACCCCTTGCGGTTCGAGGCGATCTGCGGCCGCGCTCTGGACCCCCGGCGCATCGAAGGGCTTGAAAGCCATGGGCTTGTGGCGCGCAATGCGCAGGGCCGCCTGCTGGTGACGGCGGAAGGCTTTCCGCTGCTGGATTCGGTGATTGCGGAGCTGGCGTCCTAAATCCCCGACGCCGCCCCAAAGCTCCGGGGCGCCGGGCTGATCATGCTGACGCTTCCATTGCCGATCATCTGCACCGACAGGCCCCGCTCGTTCTGGCCATCGGCTCTGAAGCGGAAGATCCCGTCGGTTCCGCTAAAGCCTGAGGCGCCCTGCAAGACCCGCTCGGAGAAGCGCTCCGTCCCCTGCTGGCGGGCCAGCGCCACGCTCAGGGCCACCGCGTCATAGGCGAGGGTCGCGACCCGGGCGGGATCGGCGCCATATTTGTCGCGATAGCTCGCGGCGAAACCGTTGAAGCCCCCATTGTCGGGCGCGGCGAACCAGGCGCCTTGCAGGGCGGGCAGCTTCAGCACCCGGGCGTCGTTCCACACGCCCGTGCCCAGAATCTGCACCCGCTTGCCATCGACGCCCGCCGACACAAGCGCCTGCGACAGGCCCGCCATGGCCTCCGCCTGTTCGGGAATGAACAGCGCGTCAATCTGGGCGCCGAGGCCCGCGATCTTCTGAGCCGCGCCCGGCTGCAGGCGCTCCACCGCCATGACCCGCACATTGTTGCGGGCGGCGGCGCTAAGGAAGGCGGCTTCCGCCACCCGCCCATAGTCCGTGTTGGGGATCAGCGCGGCCATGCTGCGTTTGCCCCGCGCCGCCGCATAATCCACGATCCGGTCCACATAGGCCTCCACCTGGAAGGACAGCAGATAGACCCCGCGCCCGGCGACGGTCGCGTCGGTGGAAAAGCCGATCACCGGCCTGCCCGCCATAAGCGCGACAGCGCCGACCTCCCGCACATTGGCGGAAAAGAGCGGCCCGACGATCAGCTCCGCGCCTTCCGCGATGGCGGCCTGCGCTGCGGCTCTCGCGCCTGCGGGGCTTGATTGATCGTCCTTCACGATGACCGTGACATCCGCATGGTCGAAAGCCGCCACCGCCAGTTCGGCGGCGTTACGCAGCGACAGGCCCACCAGGCCGGGGCCATTGGGGCCGGTGAGCGGCGCGATCAGGGCGATCTTGACAGGGCCGGAGCCGATCCGATTGGGGTCTGCCGCCAGAGGCGAACTCTCGATGGCGTTGGAGGGCGGCGGCAGGGGCGCCGCCGAGGGGCTGCGGCCTCCCAGGCCCGAGGGGCCGCAGCCCGCCAGCGCCAGCGCGCAGGCGAGAGCCACAGGCGCGAGCCCTCTGGTCTTGCCCCCCGACCCCATGCTGCTCTCCATGAATTCGCCTCGCAGCCTTCAGCTTCGCAGAGGCGTCGCCATAAGATAGACCCAATGCGGACGAATTACGACGTTGCGTCGTGGCGCCAAGCGTTCTATTTATCGAACTCCTGTCCTCTTTTAAAGAACGAACCCCATGGATCAGGGCAAACCCCATCCCCCCGAGCCCAAGGCCCCCAAAGCGGCCTCGTCCTCCTACACGGCCTTCGGCATGGGCATGGAGGCGGAGCGGCTGCAACCTGGCCTGCATGTGGTGGCGACCCCCATCGGCAACCTGTGCGACATTTCCTTTCGCGGCGTCGCCACGCTGGCGGCTGCAGATGCGGTCATCGCCGAGGATACGCGCGTCACCAAGACGCTGCTCGCCCATTACGGGATCACCACGCCCCTCATGGCCTATCACGAGCACAACGCCTCGGTGGTGCGGCCCCATATTCTGGCGCGGCTCGAATCGGGCGCCGCTCTGGCGCTCGTGTCGGACGCAGGCACGCCCTTGATCTCGGACCCCGGCTTCAAGCTGGTGGCGGACGCCGCCGCCGCCGGGATCAATGTGGTCGCGGTGCCCGGCGCCTCCGCCGTGCTGGCGGCGCTGATGGTGGCGGGCCTGCCGACCGACCGCTTCTTCTTCGAGGGCTTCCTGCCGCCCCGCAGCGCGGCCCGGCGCCAGCGCATCGCCGAACTCGCCCCCATTCCCGGCACGCTGGTCTTCTTCGAATCGCCCCGGCGTCTGGCCGAGACGCTGGAGGATCTGCATGCGGTTCTGGGCGCCCGCGACGCCGCCATCGCCCGCGAACTGACCAAACATTACGAGACCGTGCGCAGGGGATCGCTTGGCGACCTCGCCGCCGCGCTCGCCGCCGAAGGCCCGCCCAGGGGCGAGATCGTGCTGCTGGTGGCCCCGCCCGGGGAGGGCGTGACCGTCATGAGCGCGGAGGATCTCGACGCCAAATTGCGCAAGGCGCTGGCCACCCTCTCGGTCAAGGACGCCGCATCCGTGGTGGCGGCGGAGACCGGCCAACCGCGCCGCCAGGTCTATGCGCGGGCGGTCGAGATCATGGCGGCGGACCGCACGGAATGAGCGAGGCGCCCCCGCCCGGGCGCGACCGGCAGGCGGCGCGCACCTTCGGCATTCGTGCGGAATGGGCGGCGCTGGCCCTGCTCACCCTGACAGGCTACCGGGTGCTGGCGCGCAATTTCGTGGCGCCGGGCGGGGAGATCGACCTCATCGCCCAGCGCGGCCAGACCATCGCCTTCATCGAGGTGAAGGCGCGGCCCCAGATGGATCAGGCGCTGATCGCCATCACCGAGCAAAAACGCAGGCGCATCGCCCGCGCCGCCCAAGTCTGGCTGCGGCAGAATCGCTGGGCCGTCACTTATGCTCTGCGGGGCGATGCGGTCTTCATCGCCCCCCGTCGCCTGCCCCGCCATCTGCCCGGCGCTTTCGAGCTTGATCTCATGGGCTATTGACGGCAAGCGGAGGCCGTGTCGATGTTCCGCCCCCAAGAGGCGCGTTGCAGAGGAATCGTCATGAGCCTGAAGGTCGCGGTCCAGATGGACCCAGTCGAGCGCATCAACATCGCCGGCGATTCCACATTCGCGCTCATGCTGGAGGCGCAGGCGCGCGGCCATGAACTGAGCTGGTACACCCCCGAAAAGCTCTCCATGCGCGATGGCCGCATCATCGCCAGCGCGCAAAGCCTGACGGTGCAGGATGTGGTGGGCGACCATTGCAAGCTCGGGGAGACCAGCGTGGTCGATCTGGCGGATGTGGACGTGGTGCTGCTGCGCCAGGACCCGCCCTTCGACATGGCCTATGTCACGACAACCCATCTGCTGGAGCGGATCCATCCGCAGACGCTGGTCGTGAACGATCCTTTCAGCGTGCGCAACGCGCCTGAAAAAGTGTTCGTGATGAAGTTTCCCCATCTCATGGCGCCCACCCTCATCACCCGTGATCGCGAGCAGATCGACGCCTTCCGCGCCGAGCATGGCGATGTCGTAATGAAGCCGCTTTACGGCAATGGCGGCGCAGCAGTGTTCAAGGTCTCACGGGAGGATCCAAATTTCGGCTCCCTGTTCGATCTCTTCTCCGTCACCTTCCGGGAGCCCTGGGTGGTGCAGCGCTTCCTGCCGCAGGTGACCGAAGGCGACAAGCGCATCATTCTGGTGGATGGGGAAGCGGCGGGGGCGGTGAACCGCGTGCCGGCGGCCAATGACATCCGCTCCAACATGGTGCGCGGCGGTGCGGCGCGGCCAACCGATCTGACGAAGCGCGAGCATGAGATCTGCGAGACCATCGGGCCGGATCTGAAGCGCATGGGGCTGATCTTCGTGGGCATCGACGTCATCGACGGCAATCTCACGGAGATCAACGTCACCTCGCCCACGGGCCTGCGCGCCATCAAGCGCCTCGGCGGCCCCGACATCGCCGCCACCATCTGGGACGCCATCGAAGCGAAGCTGTAATGCTGACGCTGCTGGGACCGGTTCTGTTCGGGCTGGCCCTGTTGGCGGGGCCAGCGCAGGCTGAATCGCTCTATGCCTGGACGCAATATGTCCCCGGCGGGCTGGAGGCGCGGGTAATCACCCGCGAGGCCCAGTGCCCGCACGCGCGCATCGACAAGCGCGCCACCCCCATGCGCATTCGCGCCGAGCGCACCGACGCCTTTCCCGTGCTCGTCTGCGCGCTGACCATCCCGCGCGGCGCTAAAGCCCTTGAGATCGCTGGCGAGGCCCTGCCCCTGCCCAAGGCGCGCGCCGACCACATCCTCGTGCTCGGCGACACCGGCTGCCGCGTCACGCGCCTCATCAACCAATCCTGCAACGATCCCGCCGACTGGCCCTTCGCTGCGGGGGCGAAGACGCAGGCCGGAACCGCGCCCGATGTGATCGTGCATGTGGGCGACATGTTCTACCGCGAGAAGCCCTGTCGTCCCCTGAACGAGGGCTGCGCGAATACGCCCAATGGAGACAACTGGGCCGCCTGGGAGAGCGATTTCTTCGCCCCCGGCAAACCCCTGTTGCGCGCGGCGCCTCTCATCCTCGTGCGTGGCAACCATGAAATCTGCCAGCGCGGCGGCAAGGGCTGGAGCCGCTTGCTCGACCCCTATCCGCTGGTCTCGACCTCGGGCTGCCTGAGCGCTGGCGCGCCTTTCGCAGTGGATCTGGGCGGGCTGACCCTTGTCGCGATGGATGTATCCGCCGCTGTGGAAGGCTCGTGGCGGGAGAACCAGCTGGCTCGCTTCCGCGCCCAGTTCGAATCCCTTGGCAAGCTCGCGCCCGAGGGGCCCATATGGCTGGCCATGCATCGGCCCATCCGGGCTTCGGCGGCCGCCGCCTTGGGCCTCATGGTCGGCCCGAACCAGCTGCTCGCCCGAGCCTCCGCCAGCGTCATGCCGGACCGGGTGGCGGCGATCCTGTCCGGCCATATCCATACCTTTCAGGCGCTCGCCTTCGACGATTTGCCCGCGCAGCTCGTCTCGGGCCATTCCGGCGCGGAATTGCACTGGACGGCGCCCGACGATGTGAAGGGCCTTGTCATGGAAGGCGCCCGGGTTGTTGCGGGGACCGGGCGTTCGGGCGTCCATGGCTTTGTGACCCTGACGCGCGACGGCGCGGACGCGGAGGCCTGGCGCGTCGAAAACCGCGACTTTTCCGGCAAGCGGCTCGATCTGTGCCGTATGACGAGACGTAAGCTTTCCTGCGAACCCGCGTAGAAGTCGCCAGAATCGGTGCTACAAGGAGATCCATGAGCCCGACATCCAGCCAGGCCGTGGTTCAAACGGCCCCCACCCGCCGCGCCGCCCGCAAGACCGAGGCGCGCCAAGTCATCGACCGCAAGGCGCTGGACGCCGAGATCGAGGCGCTGGCGCGCGCCCATGCTGGCGCGCCCGACGCCCTGCGCAAGGGGGCGCTGGCGCTGTTCCGCCAAGCGCTCGATGAGGGCCACGCCCGGGCCCGCGAACAACTGGAAAGCGCAGGAAGGGGCCTCGATTGCGCCCGCGCTCTCTCCCATCTCGAAGACGAGATCATCCGCGCCATCCACACCTTCGTGACGACCCATCTCTACCCCGCGAAGAATCCCTCCTCCGCCGAGCGTCTCGCCATTGCGGCGGTGGGCGGCTACGGGCGTGGCACGCTGGCGCCGGGCTCAGACATCGATCTCCTGTTCCTGCTGCCCTACAAGCAGACGCCCTGGGGCGAGAGCGTCATCGAAGCCGTGCTCTACATGCTCTGGGACCTCCGGCAGAAGGTCGGCCATTCCACCCGCTCCGTCGATGAATGCCTGCGCCAAGCGCGCGAGGACATGACCGTGCGCACCGCGCTGCTGGAAGCCCGGTTCATTCTCGGCGACGAGGCGCTTTTCGAAGACATGCGCAACCGCTTCGATGCGGAGCTGGTGCGCAAGACCCCGCGCGAATTCGTCTCCGCGAAACTGGAGGAACGCGACACCCGCCTCAACCGCGCTGGCGTCTCGCGTTATCTCGTCGAGCCCAACGTCAAGGAGAGCAAGGGCGGGCTGCGCGACGTCAACACGCTCTTCTGGATCGCCAAATATGTCTACCGTGTGCGCGAGCCCGATGAACTCGTGAAGGCGGGCGTCTTCACCCAGCGCGAGGTGCAGGTCTTCCATCGCTGCGAGGAATTCTTGTGGCGCGTGCGCTGCCACCTGCATTTCGTGACGAAGCGCGCCGAGGACCGGCTCTCCTTCGACCAGCAACGCGCCATCGCCGCGCGCCTGGGCTACACGACCCACGCGGGCCTCAGCGACGTCGAACGCTTTCTGAAGCACTACTTCCTCGTGGCGAAGGATGTGGGCGATCTCACCGCCATCCTCTGCGCCGCGCTGGAGGAAAAGCAGGCCAAGCCACGGCCGGTTCTGGACCGCTTCATGGGCCGCCTGCGGCCGAAGAATTACGCCCTGCCCGGCGGTGATTTCGCGGTGGAGGTCGATCGCGTCACCGTGGCGAGCCCGGATGTCTTCGAGAAGAATCCGGTCAACATCATTCGCCTCTACTGGATCGCGGACCGCAATCGCCTGCCGATCCATCCGGACGCCACGCGCCTCGTCACCATGTCGCTGAAGCGCCTGAACGGCAAGCTGCGCGAGGACCCCGAAGCCAACCGCATGTTCATCGAGATCCTCACCTCGCGCGGGGCGCCCGAAGCCGTGCTCCGGCAGATGAACGAAGCGGGCGTGCTTGGCCAGTTCATTCCCGATTTCGGACGCATCGTCGCCTTGATGCAGTTCAACATGTATCACCACTACACAGTGGACGAGCATCTGCTGCGCAGCATCGGCATCCTCGCGAATATCGAGACCGGGCGGTTGAAAGAGGATCACCCGCTCTGCAGCGAGATCCTGCCCTCGATCCGCAATCGCACGGTGCTCTATGTGGCGCTGTTCCTGCACGACATCGCCAAGGGTCGCGAGGAGGATCACTCCATCGCCGGCGCCCGTGTGGCGCGCGAACTGGGGCCGCGCTTTGGCTTGTCGGAGGCGGAGACCGAGACCGTCGCCTGGCTGGTCGAGCAGCATCTGGTCATGTCCAACACCGCGCAGAGCCGCGACCTGTCAGACCCCCGCACCATCGAAACCTTCGCCGCCATCGCGCAGACTCTCGAGCGTCTGCGCATGCTGCTGGTGCTGACGGTCTGCGACACCCGCGCGGTGGGGCCAGGCGTGTGGAACGGCTGGAAGGGACAATTGCTGCGCACCCTCTACTGGGAGACCGAAGTGGTGCTGGCGGGCGGCCATTCGGCCATCGACCGCAAGCAGCGCGTGGTCATGGCGCAGAACGAATTGCGCAGGGCGCTGGCCACCTGGTCGGATCCCGATTTCGAAGCCTATGCGGCGCGTCACTATCAGGCCTATTGGCTGAAGGCGGAACTGCAACGCAAGATCGCCCACGCCAAATTGCTGCGGGTGGTGGATGTCGAATTGAAGTCGCTGATGACCGAGGTCACCACCGACGCCTTTCGCGGCGTGACGGAGCTGACGGTCATCGCGCCCGACCATCCCCGTCTTCTGTCGATCATCGCGGGCGCCTGCGCGGCGGCGGGCGCCAATATCGTGGACGCCCAGATCTTCACCACCACGGACGGGCTGGCGCTGGACACAATCTTCATCAGCCGCGCCTTCGAGCAGGACGAGGATGAGTTGCGCCGCGCCGACCGGGTGGCCCAGACCATCGAAAAGGCGCTGCGGGGCCAGATGCGCCTGCGCGACGCCGTCGAGGCCCGCCGCGAACAATCGCGCGGCGCGCACAAGGCCTTCACCCTGGCGCCCGACCTGATGATGGATAACAACCTGTCGAATCGCTACACGGTCATCGAGGTCTCCGGCCTTGATCGGCCCGGCCTGCTCTATGACATGACCGCAGCCTTGTCGGACCTGAACCTGAATATCGGCTCCGCCCATATCGCCACCTTCGGCGAGAAGGCGGTGGATGTGTTCTATGTAACGGACCTCACGGGCGCGAAGATCATCAATCCCACCCGCCAGGGCACGGTGCGCAAGCGCATTCTGGATATTTTCACGCCCGGGGAGCCCAAGGTTGCGGCCAAGCCAGCGCCCAAACCCCTGCCCAAGCCCCCGCAAAAGCGCGCCAAGGGCGAGGCCGAGGCGGACTGAACGGCGAACAAGCTTGATTTTTACACGGGCAGCCCTGATATCACGCCCGAACCAATCGGACAGATGAACCCATGCAATATCCCAAGGATCCCGCCACGCCCCCCACCGACCAGCCTGCGCAGGAGGCGGAGGGAGCGCACGAGTCCTCTTTCGCGAACGAGGCCCCGCAGTCCCCGATCACCGAGCCCGAGCCCTTCACGGAGCTGGAAAATCTCCATGCGGAGAACGCTGGCCTGAAGGAGCGCGTGCTGCGCACCCTGGCCGAGATGGAGAATCTGCGTCGGCGCACCGAGCGCGAGGTGGCGGACGCCAAGACCTATGGGGTGACCTCCTTCGCCCGGGAAATGCTGACCCTGGCCGACAATCTGCGGCGCGGGCTCGAGACCCTGACTCCCGAAGCGCGGGCCGCCGCCGACCCGACCATCGTGAGCTTCATCGAGGGAATCGAACTGACCGAGCGCGCCTTCCTGTCGAGCCTTGGCCGTCAGGGCGTGAAGAAGATCGACCCCCAGGGCCAGCGCTTCGACCCCAACATGCACGAGGCCCTCTTCGAGGCGCCGGACACCAGCGTGCCCAATGGCACGGTGGTTCAGGTGGTGGAGACCGGCTATTCCATCGGCGAGCGCTGCCTGCGCCCGGCGAAGGTGGGCGTGTCGCGCGGCGGGCCGAAGGCGGTCCAGGCCTGAGGCTCAAGCCAGATCAACCCGCCGCAGGGTGAGGTTGATCCGGCCCTCCTCGGCCAGCAGGGTCGAGGTGCCGGGGTAAAGACGGTCCACCCCGTGGAAGCACAGCCGCGAGGCGCCGCCGATCAGCACGAGATCGCCGGATTCGAGTCGCACCGACTTCGTCGGCCCGCCCCGCGTATTGCCGCCAAAGCGGAACAGGCAGGAATCGCCAAGGGAGATCGAGGCCACCGGCGCGTCCAGCGCCTTCTCGTCCCGGTCCTGATGCAGGCCCATGCGGGCCTTGGCGTCGTAGAAATTCACCAGACAGGCCTGCGGCGGCGCGCGAAAGCCCCCCGCATCCCAGGCGCGCAGGGCCAGATCAGGGATCGCGGGCCAGGGTGTATCGTTGACCGGATGGGTCGCCTGATAGCGATAGCCCCGCGTCTCGTCGGACACCCAGCCCAGCTCCCCGCAATTGGTCATGCGGACCGAAAATTCCTTGCCGGTACGCGGCATGCGCGGAGTGAAGAGGGGCGCCTGACGCACCGCCGCGCGCAGCTCCGCCACCAGCGCCTCCTGCTGGGCGCGATCATAGAAGCCAGGATAATAGATCAGGCCGGGGGCGAGCTCGATCATCAGTCGTTGAGGCCGAGCACATCGGCCATGGAATAATGCCCGGGCTTGCGGCCATGGCCCCAAAGGGCGGCCCGCACCGCGCCGCGCGCGAAGAGGCCACGATCCTCGGCCTTGTGGGCCAGCTCCAGCCGCTCGCCAGGACCGGCGAAGATGACGCTGTGATCGCCGATGACCGTGCCGCCGCGCAGGGTCGCGAAGCCGATGTCCCCGGGAGTCCGCGCGCCCGTATGGCCATCGCGCACCCGCTGGGAATGGGTGGCCAGATCAATATCGCGCCCCTTGGCCGCCGCCTCGCCCAAAAGGAGCGCGGTGCCGGAGGGGGCGTCCACCTTCATGCGATGGTGCATCTCCACGATCTCGATGTCGTAGTCGATCCCAAGGGTGGCGGCGGCGCGCTTCACGAGGCCCGCCAGCAGATTGACCCCAAGGCTCATATTTCCCGAGCGCACCACCACCGCATGGCGGGCGGCGGCGTCGATCTTGGCGAGGTCGTCAGCCGACAGGCCCGTGGTGCCGATCACATGGACCACGCGGGCTTGGGCGGCGAGGGCGGCGAGGGCCACCGTGGAGGCGGGGGTGGTGAAATCGATCACGGCGTCCGCATGGAGCAGGGCCTCCAGCGCATTGTCGGTGATCAGCACATCGCTGGCGGCGCAGCCGGCCTGCGCGCTGGCGTCCTGACCCAGCGCGGGCGAGCCCGGCCGCTCCAGCGCCCCCGCCAGCCGCATGCCCTCAGTCTGGTCAACCGCCTGAATGAGCATGCGCCCCATGCGCCCGGCGGCGCCCGCGATCACGATCCGCATCTCGCTCATCATCCGCTCCTGTGTCTGTTCCATCCTGCCTCTACAGAGGCGGCGCGCTCAGGGCAATGCGGGGAATGTGGGGACCGTGACGATTGCCCCTTGCGCCCGGGCGCGATCCGGGCAAGGTTCTCCCCTTGTTCTCATACCTTGTCGCTTGGGCTGAGCCATGGATTTCACCTTTCTGCATTGCGCCGACCTGCATCTGGGCAGCCCCCTGCTGGGCCTTTCCCTGAAGGACGAGGCCATCGCCCGGCGCTTCGCCCAGGCCAGCCGCGACGCCTTCTCCGATCTCGTCACCGCCGCCATCGCCGAGCGCGTCGCCTTCGTGCTGATCGCGGGCGATGTCTATGACGGCGAGTGGAAGGACACGGCCATCGGCCTCTTCTTCGCCCGCGAACTGTCGCGCCTGCACCGGGCGGAGATCCCGGTCTTCATCATCCACGGCAACCACGACGCGAAAAACGTCGTCACCAGCGCGATCCCCCTGCCGGGGAATGTGACGACCTTTCCGGTGAAGCGGGCGAAGACGCAGAAGCTGGAGGCCTTGCGCGTCGCCATACACGGCCGCAGCTTTCTGGAGCGGGAGGAGACCGAGAACTGGGCGCCAACCTATCCCGAGGCAGTGACGGGCTACTTCAACATCGGCATGCTCCACACCTCCTGCGACGGCAAGCCCGGCCACGCCTCCTATGCGCCCTGCACCACGCAAGATCTGGTGGCGAAGAGCTATGACTATTGGGCGCTTGGCCATGTTCATCAGTTCGAGGTGCTGCACGAGAACCCGCATATCGTTTACCCCGGCAATCTGCAGGGCCGCAGCATCAGGGAATGCGGCCCCAAGGGCGCGGTCTTCGTGGATGTGCAGGATGGACGCGTGCGCGATCTGCGCCGCGTGATCACCGATCAGGCCCGCTGGGCCGAGGTGGTGCTGGACGCCAGCAGGCACGATAACCGGGAGGCGCTGCTCAGCGCCGTGGCGCAGGCCTTCAGGCCCGTGGCGGGCGAGGCTGAGGGCAAGCTGGTCGCCGCGCGCCTGCGCCTCACCGGCGCCACCGCCCTGCATCGCAGCCTGCTCGCCGACCCCGGCGGATTCGCGGTGGATGCGCTGGCCGCCGCGCAACAGAACGCCGAAGACATCTGGATCGAGAAGCTGCGCCTCGATACGCGCGATCTTTTGCAGGCCAGCGGCGAGGATCTCGCGGGGGTCGATCTCGACGCCCTGCTGGCGGGGGCAGACGCGGCGGCGCTCGCCCGGCGCCTGACCGAGGACATGGAGATGCTGCGCTCCAAATCGAGCGGCGCTGGTCTGGCGCTGGATCTGGAGGACGCGCCCGCCCTCATGGCGGAGGCCCGCGCCCTCTTGCTGGAGCGCGCCGCCCATGGGGAGGACCGCTGATGCGCCTGACCCGTCTCGACCTCCTCAAATATGGCGCCTTCGAAACCCGCAGCCTCACCCTGCGCCCGGACGCGAAGCTGCATGTGATCTTCGGCGCCAATGAAGCGGGCAAATCCACGACGTTATCAGCCGTGCGCGATCTGCTCTTCGGCTTTCCCAGCCGCACGCCCTATGATTTTCGCTTCAAGGCGTCGGAGTTGCGCCTTGGTGGCGAGGTTCTGTCGAAGGCGGGCGCGCGCCTCGCCTTTGTGCGGCGCAAGGGCAATACGAAGACCTTGCTGGATCCGGAAGGCAAGCCGCTCGATGATGCCGCGCTCGCGCCCTATCTTGGCCAGATGACGCCTGACATTTTCCGCAGCGCCTTCGGCCTTGATGCTGCAAGCCTGCGCGAAGGCGCCGAGGAATTGATGCAGGCGCGCGGCGAAGTCGGCTCAAGCCTCATGGCGGCGGCCTCGGGCATGAGGGGCCTGACCCGACTGCGCGGCGACATCGAGGAACGGGCGGACGGGATCTTCACGCCCAACAAATCGCAATCGCGCGCCTTCTATCAGGCCCGCGACCGCTATGAGGCCGCCAAGAAGGCCATCAGCGAAAATGAGCTGCGCGCCACCGGATGGAAGCGGCTCAATGACGCCATCGCGCAGAACGAGGCGCGGCTGGCGGAGCTGACCCAGGAGACCCGCAAGCGCGGCGAGACCCGCGCCCGCATCGAACGGCTGAAACGCCTCGCCCCCCTGCTGCGCAAGATCGAGACGCAGGAGCAGGCGCTGGCCGAACAGGCCGATCTGCCGCACACGCCAGCGGGCTATCCCGCGCGGCTCGGCGAGGCGCTGGAGGGCGCGGCGAGGGCGCAGGAAAGCCACCGTAAGGCCGAAGCCGAACGCGCCGAAGCGGAGGCGCTGCTGGCGGAGATTTCGGTCGAGGCGGCCCTGATCGAGCGGGCCGGGGAGATCGAGGCGCTGGTGCAACGCATCGGGGCAGCGGGCACCGCCGCCAGCCAGTTGCCGCGCGTGGCCGCCGAGCAGGACGCCGCCAGCGCGGACCTCGACGGCAAGGCCCGCGCCCTTGGCCTGCAGCTGGGCCAGAGCCTCGAGCAATGGCAGCCCAGCGATGGCGACCTCGCCCTGCTGCGCCAACTCATCGACGAAGAGCGCGGCCTGACCCAGCGCCGCGCCGCCTTCGAACAGACCCTGGGCGAAGAGCGCGAGGGCCTCGCAAGGCTCGACGCGCTGAGCCAGTCCCGCGCCCATGTGTCCGACCCCGCGCCGCTGCGCGAGCAATGGCGGGCGCTGGGGGTTCTGAAAGCCATCGCCGATCACGAGCAGAAGGCGAGCGCCCTGCGCCGGGAGGAGGAGGCCCTGCGCCGCGACGCCCTGCGCCTGCAACCGCCTGTTTCGGACCTGCCGCGCCTCGCCGCTGCGCCCCTGCCCTCGAGCGAGACCATCGCCGCCTTCGGCAAGCGTTTCGACGAGATGCAAACCGCCCGACGCGATGGCGAGCGCGCCATGGCCGAGGTGGAGGCCCGCCTCAAGACCCTGCGCCAGAGCCTCGACGCGCTGGCGGCGGGGGGCGATGTGCCGACGCCCGAATTGATCGCCGCGACCCGCGACGCCCGCGATGCGGAATGGGCGCACCTGCGCGCCACCCTCTTTGGCGAATCCGGCGCCTTTGCAGGCGCGGCTCTCGCCGCCAGCGTTACAAGTTTCGAACGCGCTGGCGAGAGCGCCGACCGGCTCGCCGACGCCGCCGCTCGCGACGCCGGCCGCGTGGCGAGCTTCGCCGCGCAGACGAAGGATCTGACGAGCGAAGACGCAAATCTCGCGCACCTTGAGGCCCAGCGCGCCGAGCGGGCGGCGCTGGAGGAGACGCTGGCGCAGGAGTGGTCCGCCCTCTGGAGCCCATTGGGCGTTGCCCCCCTCAGCCCCCGCGACATGGGCGGCTGGCGCCCGGCGCTGGACAGCCTGCTGGATCGTCACGCCCGGCAGGAAGAACTGCGCCACGAGGCGCAGCAGGCGCAGGACCGGCTCGCCGCGCTGATGACGCCGCTGGCGGGCCTAGCGCAGGGCTGCGGCCTGCCTGACATGCCCGGCCTTGATGCGGAGCGGCAGGCCCAACGGGTCGAGACGCGGTTGCAGGAGCTCGCCACGGCCTGGGACGAATCGCGCGCGCAGGCGCGCCAGCGCGACGACATCGGCCAGCGCATCGCCAAGCTCGACGCCGATCTGGCGAGCCATGCCGCGAAGGAGGCCGATTGGGCGCAGCGCTGGCGGGGCGCCCTGCCGAAGGTTGGCTTGTCGCAGGAGGCCACGAGCATCCAGGCCCAGGCGGCGCTCGATGTGTGGAAGCTTACCCCCGCCGCCCTCGAAAAGCGCGATCAGCTCAAGCGCCGCGTGGAGGGCATGCGCCGGGATCTCGCGCGCTTCGAAGACGACGCCCGCGCCCTCCTCGCCGCCCTGACCCCCGATCTCACCACGCTACCGCCCACCCTGGGCGTCGAGCGACTCAATGAGCGGCTGGCTTCGGCGCGCAGGGCGGAGGCCCGGCGCGAGGAAATCGCCCGGCGCATGGGCGCCTGCGAAGCCAGTCTGCGCAAGGCGCAAGGGGTGGTCACCGACGCGCGGGCCAGGCTCGATGAACTCGCCGCCACGCTGCCGCCCTGCGATGATCTGAGCGCGTTGCAAGCAAGGCTCGCCGCGCGTGAGGCCATGGCTGCGGCGCTCGCCGATCTGCGCGCCCAATTCGCCGATCAGGCCGATGGCCATGGGGAGGCGCAGGTGCGCGCTGAGCTGGAAGGCTTCGACCCCGACCGGGCGCAGGCCGATCTCGCCGCCCTCCAGCTGGAGGACGAGCGTTCCGCGCTTGAATCCAACGAGGCCTATGCAGCTGTGAAAGAGGCGAAACGCCAGATCGAGGCCTGGGAGCAGGGGCTGGGCTCGGAGGCTGCGAGCCAACAGCGCGTCAACGCCGAAGGGGAGATGCAGGAGGCGGCGCGGTCCTGGCTTGTGCTGCGTCTGGCGGGCGCCATGCTGGCGGATGCGCTGGAGCGCCATCGCGCCACCCGGCAAAACCCCGTCATGGAGCGGGCCAGCGCCCTGTTCGCCGCGCTCACGGGCGGGGCTTTTTCGGGCATCGTCCAGTCCTATGGGGAGGATGGCGTCGAGGCGCTGTTCGGCAAGCGCGCCAATGGGGAGGAGGTCCCCGTGGGCGGGCTCAAGGAGACCCAGCGCGGCGGCCTCAGCGAGGGCACACGCGATCAGCTCTATCTGGCCCTGCGCCTCGCCTATGTGGAGGACTACGCGGCCCGCGCCGAGCCGACGCCCTTCATCGCCGACGATCTCTTCACCAGTTTCGACGACGCCCGCACCGCCCATGGGCTGCGCGCCCTGGCGGATGTGGGCGCCTCGGCCCAATGCGTGCTCTTCACCCATCACCGCCATGTGGCGGAACTCGCCCGGGCGGCGCTGGGGACGGATCTCGACCTCATCGAGATCTAGGGCGCATTGGCTTTGACGAAGGCGACCGGGTGCTCTTTAATCGGGTCAGGCGGCCCATGGAGAAAGCGCAATGACCGAGATCGTGACCCAGATGACCACCTGCGCCGGGGGGCTGCCCGCCTTCATCGCCGCGCCCGCCGGCCCGCAGAAGGTCCCCGTGATCGTGCTGCTGCACGAGCGTTACGGCCTCGTGCCCCATACGATGGATCTGGCCCGCCGCCATGCGCGCGAGGGCTATGTCTGCATCGCCGCCGATTATTTCTTCAAGCATCCCGATCAGGACGCCCTGCACCGGGGCGACAGCGGCTATGACATGACCGATCCCGAATCGATCGAATATATGGAGGCCGCCATCGCGGCCCTGGCCGACACGCCCCAGGCCGATCTCTCGCGCATCGCGGTCATGGGGGTGTGCCAAACGGGACGGCATCCGCTCGTTCTGGCGGCCCATCGCAAAATTGCGGCGGCGCTCGTTTGGTATGGGGCGGCGCAGGACCGCGAATGGCAGGTCAACGCGAAATATCCGGTCGCCCTCGACACGCTGATCGATCAGGCGGACTGCCCGGTGCTCGGCATGTTTGGCGAGGGCGACCACATCATCTCGGTTGACCATGTGCGGCGCTTGCGCAACGCGCTGGAGCGCACCAACAAGACCTATCATGTGGAGATTTTCGGCGGCGCGCCCCATGGCTGGCTCAACGACACCATGCCCGGCCGCTATCGCCGCGAGCAGGCGGAAGCCGCCTGGCAGGCCCAGCGCGACTTTCTGGCCCGCGTCTTTGCGCCGAAGGCCGAAGGCGGCTTCATCGAGCAGAGCTACAAGGCCAGCATTTCGCCCACCTATGATTTTTCCAAGAACGTCCGCTACGAATAAGACCTCGCTGAACCCAACCCTCACCGCATCAGGACAACAGCCATGACCGACAAATTCGAAGACTATTGCTGGAAGGACATCGTCAGTGACGAGATCCTGGAAATCTACAGCGCCTATCGTCGCGAGGTCTTTGTTGGGCCACGTCCCGCCATCCTCGCCATCGACCTCTACAAGAAGGCCTATCAGGGCGGCAATCGCCCGGTGATCGAGGTGAACCGCGAGTTCTCCGGCTCCTGCGGCGAGAACGCCTGGAAGGCCATGGAGCCCACCCTGAACCTCTTCGCCGCCGCGCGCCGCGCCGGGATCCCCGTCATCTACTCCACCCGCCACGCCGATACGGCGGGGGTGCATAGCACCAACCGGCGCATGGGCCGCGAGGTCGAGGATGTCTATGGCATCAAGGAAGAGCTCGCCCCCCATCCCGGCGATCTCGTGATCTACAAGGAGCGCGCCTCGGCCTTTTTCGGCACGCCGCTCATCGCCCATCTGCGGCGCCTCGGCGTCGAGAGCCTGATCATCTGCGGCGAGAGCACCTCGGGCTGCGTGCGCGCCTCCACCGTGGACGCCTATTCCTACGGCTTCCATAACGTGCTGGTGGAGGAATGCACCTATGACCGCTCGATGCTGAGCCACAAGGTCAACCTCTTCGACCTCCATCACAAATATGCCGACGTGATGCATGTGGGCGAGGTGATCGCCCATCTCGACGGCATGGCCGCGCCCGCCAAGGCGGCGGAATAGGCGCGCAGCCTGACCCAAGGGGGCGCCGCCGCGCGGCGTCCCTGTCTGGCGCGTCAGAAGTAAACGCATCTTAACCCGCCTTTAATTGGCCCTCTTTAGAGTTCCATAAACTGCGGTCCGGTAACCGGACATGCGGCGAGTTGGTGGAGTAAAGCGGGCGCCATGGGCAGCGAGAGCTGGTTCGGCAAAAAGCGCGAGCCCAAACTGGCGGCGCCTCGCAAGGCGCGCGACGACGAGGTGCGCGTCGATCCGCAGGACCGTCCGGATCATCTGCGCAAGCGCAAGGGCGCCCAGCGCATCGAACCCTTTTTCGAAGACGCGCGCGGCCCCTCCCACAAGGACAGCAAATCCGAGCCCGTGGCGGGCAAGCGCGCGCGCGCAAAAGCGCCCGTGGAGGACGAGCCTGCGGACGAGGAGGAGGCCCAGCCGCGCAAGCGAAAGGCCAAGGGCGAGGGCAAGCCCGAAGGTCGGCGTCGTCGCTCAGTGATGGGCGCGCTGGTCTATTATGGGGCGGTGCTGGGGGTCTGGTGCTTCATCGGTCTGTGCGGTCTTTTCGCCTGGCATGCGGTGCAATTGCCCCCCATCGACCAGCTCGCCGTGCCCAAGCGCCCACCCAACATCGCCATTCTCGCCGATGATGGAACGCTGCTGGCCAATCGCGGCGACACCGGCGGGGCCGCGATCCATATCAGGGATCTGCCCCGCTATGTGCCCAAGGCCTTCATCGCCATTGAGGATCACCGGTTCTATTCCCATTGGGGCATCGATCCCCTGGGCATTGGCCGCGCCGTCATACGCAATGTGATGAAGCGCGGGGGCATGGAGGGCGGATCCACCATCACCCAGCAGCTCGCCAAGAACCTGTTCCTGACTCAGGAGCGCACCCTCTCGCGCAAGATCCAGGAGGCGATCCTCGCGGTCTGGCTGGAGCATCGCTACTCCAAGGACCAGATCCTCGAACTCTATCTGAACCGGGTCTATTTCGGCTCGGGCGCCTATGGGGTGGAGGCGGCGGCGCGCAAATATTTCGGCCGCCCCGCCACCGAGATCACCCTGCAGGAGGCGGCCATTCTGGCGGGTCTGATGAAGGCGCCCACCAAACTCGCCCCCAACCGCAACCCCAACGGCGCCGCCGACCGGGCTGCACAGGTCATCCTCGCCATGGTGCGCGAGGGCTTCATCAGCGACACCATGGGCAAGCTGGCGCTGATCAACCCGGCGCAGGCGGCGACGCCGCGCGGGGCGGGCTCGGTCAACTACGCCGCCGATTATGTGATGGACGTGCTCAACGACACACTGGGCGCCATCGACGACGACATCGTGGTCACCACCACCCTCAGCAGCGCGCTGCAGGGGGCGGGCGAACGGGCGCTGACCGAGGAGCTGGACAAGAAGGGCGCGCGCTTCGGGGTGTCCCAGGGCGCGGTCGTGGTCATCGACATGAACGGCCAGATCAAGGCGCTGATCGGCGGGCGCAATTATGCGGAGAGCCAGTTTAACCGGGCGGTGGCGGCGCGCCGTCAGCCCGGCTCCGCCTTCAAGCCTTTCGTCTATCTGAGCGCGCTGGAGAAGGGCCTGACCCCCGGCTCCGTGCGCGAGGACGCCCCCATCAATCTGAAGGGCTGGAAGCCCGAAAACTCCACCCATGAATATCTGGGCCCGGTGACCCTCACCCGCGCCCTCTCCATGTCCCTCAACACGGTGTCGGTGCGCCTCGCCATGGAGGTGAGCCCCAAGACCGTCATCGCCACCGCCCATCGCCTTGGCGTCGCCTCTGACTTGCGGCCCGACGCCTCCATTGCGCTCGGCACCTCGGAGGTGACGCCGCTGGAGCTGGTCAACGCCTATGCGCCCTTCGCCAATGGGGGCCTTGGGGTGCAGCCCCACATCATCGCGAAGGTGCGCCGCGCCGATGGCAAGCAGCTCTATCAACGCAAGGGGTCGAGTTTCGGCCGGGTGATCGAGCCGCAATATGTGGGCATGATGAACGCCATGTTGCAGGAAACCCTGGTGACCGGCACCGCCCGAAAGGCCGAGTTGCCGGGCTGGCAGGCGGCGGGCAAGACCGGCACCAGCCAGGATTATCGCGACGCCTGGTTTGTGGGCTACACGAGCCAGCTCGTGGCGGG
>CAMDOY010000002.1 GCA_945903655.1 Rhizobium sp. Q54
TCAATCAGCGCTCCTGATACAACCCGATTTCGCGGACGCATACTATAATCTGGGCGTTGCGCTACAACAGCAAGAATATCTCGTTGCCGCCTTGGAAAATTATGATCGCGCGCTGGCGGTGAAGCCAAGTTACGTTGATGCATACAACAATCGCGGCAATGTTCTCAATGGTCTAACACGCCTGGCGGAGGCTCTGTCTAGTTTTGAATGCGCCATTGCAATTGAACCGCATCGCGCCGATCTCTATTTCAATAGCGGAATTTCACTTAAACTGACGGGGCGCCTGGAGGCGTCCCTTCGCAGTTTCAAGACGGCGATTCTCATAAAGGAAGATTATTTAGCTTCTTTGAGCAATCAGGGCGCCGTTCTCCATGAATTGAGCCGACACGAGGAAGCCCTCGAAAGCTTTCAAATCGCCAGCATGGTCAGGCCTGACGACGCCGGCGCCTATAATCATCAAGGGCTTATTTTGTCCCAATTACAAAGGGAGTCTGACGCTCTGGACGCCTACGGTAAGGCTATCCTGATCGATCCAAGTTCGGCTGAAATTTTCTATAATCAAGGAAACGCTTTTCAACAGTTAAAGATGTTCGAAACAGCGGTGGCGAGTTTCGAAAAAGCGATTTCACTCAAACCGGATCATGCCGAGGCGTTTTTTAGCCGAGGCTTCGCCCTCCATGAATTTGGGAATTTGGAAGGCGCGCTGCAAGATTACATGGAAGCGGTTCGCATCAGACCCGACTATGCCGAGGCCTTCAACAGCATTGGCGTCACGCTACTGGAATTGCACAGGGCGCAGGACGCCGTGATGAATTTTGACAAGGCTACATCTCTCAAACAGGACTATGTCGAAGCCTATAACAATCGGGGCGTTGCTCTCAAGGAACTGAAAAGATTCGAGGGCGCGCAGATAAGCTATGAGAAAGCGATATCCATCAATCCGAATTATGCCGAAGCCTACTACAATTATGGATTGGCGCTGCAAGACTTCAAAAGTTTTGGCGCTGCATTGACAAGCTATGAAAAGGTCATCGTTCTTAATCCACACCATATGGAAGCTTACAACAATCTTGGCGCCTTGTTCAAAGAATCCAATGTCTTCGAGGAAGCCCGCGTCAATTTTTTAAAAGTTCTGGAATTGAAAATGGGTGCGGAAAAGCTCACTGATCAAATAGAGCGATGGTTCGCGGATTTCATCTCGATCGATTTTCAACCAGCAAATTTCGAGTCGCAACAAGAGCTCGAGACATTCCTGGTTAACCTCGAAGAAAAAATAGATCGGTGCCTGGGAAATTTCGAAAGTGTACGGGAGCCGGCTGACCTCTTCCAGCCTGTCATTGACCAGTTTATGTTCAACATGAACGGCTTTTATATCGCCTACTTGCAAGAAAACGTCGTGGATTTGATGACGAAATATTCTTGCCTGCTGTCAAAAGCGCTGGGACTGGACAGGGCGCCGGTCCGCAAAAAGCGTCAAGCCACAGGTAAAATAAAACTGGGCCTGGCCTCCGGTCTTCTGAAGTCGCACAACGGCGCCAACTGGGCTTATAATTGGCTTGCGCATTTGCCTGATGATTACGAAATTTTCACCTATGCCTTCAATACCGACAGCGACTGGCTGACGCAAAAGTTCAGCGCTTTGGGAACCCATCGATGTCTGCGGTTCGATAAAGACACCTTCCGGCGCGCCATCGAGATCATGCTTGATGATGAACTCGATCTCCTCATGCTTCCGGATGTCGGAATGACCTCCGCCAGCCGCATCCTGTCCTTACATCGCGTAGCGCCGGTCCAATTCACCGCCTGGGGACATCCCCTCACCACCGGCTCGGAAAATATAGACTTTTTCCTGTCCAGCGATCTCATGGAGTCCGACCAGGCCCAGTCCCATTATTCAGAGCGATTGATCCGTCTGCCGAACCTCGGCCTGTACCTTGCGCCTCCCCAACCCCGCGAAATCACAAGGCGAAACTTTTCCTTGCCTGACGGGATGGTTCGCTTTGGTTGCTTGCAATCACTTTTCAAATATCTACCAAAATATGACTTCATATTGCCCTTGATAGCGCATCAGGTCCCTCAAGCGCTTTTTGTCTTTCTGGAAGGGATTCCGCATTACGCAACGGACATTCTGAAAAAACGGCTTGCTCAGGCGTTTCGAAGCCATGGGCTTGATTATGATCATCATGTCAAATTCTTGCCTCGGGTGAGTGAATCCGAATACTTCGATTTGGTGGCGCAGATGGATGTTGTTCTGGACTCCATCGGCTGGACGGGCGGCAACACCAGTTTGCAAGCTTTCGAAGCGGGAAAGCCGATCGTCACCCTCCCCGGGGAATTCATGCGCGGGCGCCATACATATGCGATGTTCCGAATGATGGGGCTGGATCATTATGTTGCGACATCAACGGATGACTTTATCCATAAGGCCGTTCAATTCGGAACCGACCACGAACTGCGTCGACAGTTTGAACGGGATGTGATGGCGCGCAAACCTGCACTTTGTGAAGACAAAACCTTCATCAGACAATTTGATAAGTTTCTCAAAAGCGCCTCAGGACGGAGTGCTGAGGGCTCTTGAGTGGATTGCCTTGTCATAGAAACATGACAACGCGAACAGGGACGCCTTGATCCGGGCCTCAGATGAAGCCCGCCGCTCTGGCGCGCTGCAATTCGCCCATGAAGTCCTCGAACCCCGCGCGCAGGGAGAATGTCGGCTCCCAGCCCAGGTCCTGTTTCGCGCGGGAAATATCGAGCGGGAAGCTCTTGGAGTGGGGCGGCTCGCCGGGCTCGATCTCATAATCGAGGGCGGGGGCGATGGCCTTCACGGTCTCCACCACATCGGCGAAGGGAGAGACAAAGCCATTGCCGATGTTGAAGATCGTCCGTCCGGGCATGGCGACGGTGGCGGCGCAGTCCACGGCGCGGCCCATGTCGTCCGCATAGATATATTCGTTGGCCATGGTCTCGGCGGCGGGGATGCGCGCCTTGCCGCCTTCAAGGCCCGCGCGCAACAGGGCCTGCATCTTCATGCCGCCGGAGGAGCCCGCGAAGAAATGGCCGAAGCCATAGACATTGGCCGGGCGCAGCATGAGCAGCTCGAATTTGTACTGCTGCTGATAAGCCTCGAGGATCAGCTCCTTGGCGCCTTTATAATTGCCATAGCCCCGGCCAGCGCCGCGCGGAAAATCTTCCGACACGGGGCCGGTGACCTCGCGGCGCATGTCATAGACGCCGAAGGTGGAGATATGGATGAGGCGCTTGACGCCGGTCAGCCGCACCGCCTCCGCCACATTCTTCGTGCCGCCGAGGTTGATGTCGAAGGCCGCCGAGAGCGATTGCTGCACGCGCCCGCCGATGAGCCCCGCCGTATGCACGACCGTGGTGGCCTTGTGCTGCTGGATCGCCTCGATCAGGGCGGGCAGGTCGCGCACGTCCTTGCGGGCGAGATCATAATTGGCCTCGCCCAGCTTGAAGCGCAGAAAGGCTTCGCGGGGCTCGGGATCGAAAAACACGATCTTCTCCCCGCGCTTCAGCGCATGGCGGGCGAAGGCGGCGCCAATGAGGCCTGCGCCGGTGACGAGCGTGGTCATGTCTGATCTCCCATCTTCATGTCTGCTGGCGACGAGTGTTGCTGAAATTGGCGCTCAAGGCAAAAGCTCCACGGCCATGGCGGTCGCCTCGCCGCCGCCGATGCACAGCGTCGCCACGCCCCGGCGCAGGCTGCGCCGCCGCAGGGCCGCCAGCAGGGTGACGAGGATGCGCGCCCCCGAGGCGCCGACGGGATGACCCAGCGCGCAGGCGCCGCCGTTCACATTCACCTTGTCGTGGGGCAGGTCCAGCTCGCGCAAGGCGGCCAGCGCCACCACCGCGAAGGCCTCGTTGATCTCGAAGAGATCGACCTGATCGAGGCTCCAGCCGGTCTTGCGCATCAGCGCCTCCACCGCGCCCACGGGCGCCGTGGTGAACCAGGCGGGGGCGCGGGCGTGGCTGGCGTGGCCGACAATGGTGGCCAGCGGCGTCACGCCCCTTTGCAGCGCCTCCGACTGGCGCATCAGCAGCAGCGCCGCCGCCCCGTCCGAGATGGAGGAGGAATTGGCGGCGGTCACGGTGCCCTGCGGGTGGAAGGCGGGCTTAAGCTGGGGGATCTTGTCAGGGCGGGCCTTGCCGGGCTGCTCATCCACCAGCACCTCGACGCCGCCGACGCTGACAGGGACGATCTCGTCCACGAAGGCGCCGCTGGCGATGGCGGTTTTGGCGCGGTCGAGGGAGGCCAGCGCATAGTCGTCCTGCATCTGGCGGGTGAAGCCGAAATGCTGCGCCGTCTCCTCGGCGAAGGTCCCCATGAGACGGCCCTTGTCATAGGCGTCCTCGAGGCCATCGAGAAACATGTGGTCAAGCACCCGGCCATGGCCGAGGCGATAGCCCGCACGGGCGCGGTTGAGCAGATAGGGGGCGTTGCTCATGCTCTCCATGCCGCCGGCGACCACGATATTGGCGCTGCCCGCCGCGATCAGATCATGGGCCAGCATGACCGCCTTCATGCCGGAGCCGCAGACCTTGCTGATGGTGGTGCAGGGAACCGACTGAGGCAGGCCCGCCCCCAGCGCCGCCTGACGAGCGGGCGCCTGGCCGAGGCCCGCTGGCAGCACATTGCCCATGAGGGCCTCATCCACCGCCTCCCCCGCGATCCCCGCACGGGCGAGGGCGCCTGCGATGGCCCGGGCGCCAAGCTGCGGCGCGGTGACGCCAGAAAAGGCGCCCTGAAACCCGCCCATGGGCGTGCGGACGGCGGCGGCGATGACGATGGGGTCGCTGAGCATGGCTGAACCTCCCGGCTAGAAGGAGGCCAGTGTAGGCGAGCCCGCTAGAGAACGCGATCCGTCCATCAGGGTCGATTGAGGCTCGTGGCGATGCCCAGCGAGAGGGCGGTCACGCCGGAGACCATATAAATCTGGCTGTTGACGGCCTTGCGCAGAAACTGGGCGGCCTGGGGGACGCCCAGCTCAGCATAGGCCGCAGCCATGGCGTCATCGCCCTGGGCGGAGGCCACTCTTTGGCCGATGTCATTGAACCGGCTGGCTTCGTGATAGCCAAGCCCATAGGGAGAACCGGCGTTGATCCCGTCCACGCGGCCATCGGCGTTGAAATAGTGGCGCGCCACGCCGCCGACGAACATGAGGGTGCAGGCGCTGTAGCAGATCGACCTGCCGCCATCCACCAGGGTCGTGGCGTTGAGGCCCCGAATCATGCGCGCGATGGCCCAGGCCGCCCCGATGCCGCCGCCGGGGCTGTTGAAGGAGACCCGCGTTACAGGACCCTCCCCCGCCTTGCGCTGAAACTGGACCTCGTCGCCGGGCATCACGGCCCCGGTGAAGACAAGCGTCGTTCCCTCGCGACGGATCTCGCCCGCGCAGGCCCCGTTCAAGGGCGCCAGCGCGGCGAAGAAGACGAGCAAAGCAGATGAAAGCCGCATGTGCGCCTCGCGATTTAGCCATGGCCCAGGGGACCATTAAAAAGCGAAGCTTATGTACGCGCTCTTATGGGCGCAAGAGGCGCCCTCAGCCCGGCTGCCTGGCGAAGGGGGCGAAATCCGCCACCACCTTCTCATAAACCGGGCGCTTGAAGGGGATGATCAGGTCGGGCAGATGGGCCATGGGCTCCCAGCGCCAGGCGTCGAACTCGGGCTTGTGGGCGCCCTGCGCGGGGGCGTGAATGTCGATCTCGCTGTCATCGCCTTCAAAACGCAGGGCGAACCACTTTTGCCGCTGGCCCTGATAGCGTCCACGCCAGGCCTTGTTGGCCACGTCGTTGGGCAGGTCATAGGCGTACCAATCGGGCGCCTCGGCCAGCAGGGAGACCGAGCGCACATTGGTTTCTTCATGGAGTTCGCGCAGGCAGGCGACCCAGGGGTCTTCCCCCGGATCAATGCCGCCCTGGGGCATCTGCCATTCATGGCCCGGCGCCACATGCTCCACGAGCTTCTTGTTGCGGCGCCGACCGATGAAGACGAGCCCGGCGCGGTTGATCAGCATGACGCCAACGCAGGGTCTGTAGACGGGCCGATTCATTCTGAACTCCACTTCAATGAAGCGACACTCTATCGCCTTTTGACGCGAAGTGGATGCTGATTGACGTGAGGAACAGGCTTTGGGCTGAAAAAGCCAAGCACAGACCGCTGGCATGAGGCTGCAGCGCTGCGCACAGATGACGTCAGCGCGCCAGACCAGCCGAAGGCGCGCTGCGACCCGCCAGCGCGCTCAGAGGCACGAGTGCCACCCCGCGCTTCTCGAGGCCCTGGGCGTAGCGGGCGATGGGTTCGAGCGATCCGGGCAGGCCAGCCGCATAGCCAATGGCGAAGCCCTTGGCGCGGGCCACCGCCTCCAGCCGTCCAAGGGCCAGTTCCACGGCCTCTCGGCTCGGGTTGACGTCAAGCCCCACGTCGGCCCGCGCCATCTGCATGCCCGCCGCCGCTGCAAGCGTGGGGGCGAGACTCTGCATGGCCGTGCCGTCGTCCATGAACAGCAACCCGCGCGCCGCGATCTCGCGCAGCACGGGGGACAGATCAGCCTCGCGCGCCATGAAGCGCGAACCCAGAAAATTCGCCACGCCCACATAGCCGGTCATGCGGGACATGAGCCAACGCAAGGCGTCGACGTTCTGGCTGGAGTCGACGCCGGACAGAAGGGTGTTGGGACCGGGAATGTCCGCCTTCTCAATGGGCTCCATAGGCGCCTGCAGAAGGACTTCGTGGCCGGCCTCGCGCGCCCGCGCCACCTGCCGGTCAAGATCAGGCCCATAGGGCGCAAAGCCCAGCGTCACCTCGCCCGGGAGCAGATCGACAGCCGACGATGTCGCGGCGGCGTTCAGCCCCATGCCGCCCACCACAATGGCGATGCGCGGGGCGCCCGCCTTGAGATTGGAGGCGGTGACTGCAGGGCGGGCGTAGATCTCCGAGGGACGCGACCCATCGGCGCCGATGCGCGGCAGGGGACCATGGCGCCCCTTCTCGACGAGGCGCGTGTCTGGCGCGGGCGCCAATTGCAGGCCCAGCCGCTCCTGCGGCACCTTGAGAATCAGCGGGCCGCCCGGCGCGCCCTGACTGCTCTGGCGGGCGATGCGCACGCCGGTGGTGGCGTCGATGATGGCGGCGATGGGCTGGTTGCCAGCAGGGCCGCTCGCGCTCTGCTCGGGCGGCGGGGGCGACAGCGAGGCGGTCGCAATCTCCTCCGCGCGGCCAGGCTGGATGGAGGCGTCAGCAAAGGGACGCCCGCCCATGCCATTGTCCGTGATGAAGCTGAAGGCGACCAGGCCCAGCAGAAGCCCCCCGAAGCCGCCGCAGGCGATCAGACCCCAATTGCGCACGCGCCCGGCGCGGCCCGAACGAGGGCCGTCCATTCCCAAGGGATTGTGCAAATCATTGGCGGGCATGGGTATGTTTCTATCTTCGCCTGCGTCTGTGCGGAGGCGACTGACCGCGAATCAAAAGACTTCCGGCGAATCATGCTTCAACTTGGCCTTGCCGTCGAGACCCAGGGGAAGAAGATGTCTTGCCCCCTTAAACAAAACGCCGACCTGGAGACCAGGCCGGCGTTGATGAAACAACGAAAAAGGGACGCGTCAGTTCGGCGCTGTCTCGGTCTTTTTCTCGGCTGGCTTGTCCGCGGGCGCCTGGGCCTTCTTCACGCCGCGCAGGATGTCGAAAGCGGCGATCAGCTGCTTGTCCTTGGAGGCGTCCGGCGGGACATAGGCTTGCGAGCCGCCCTTCTCGTCCTCGCCGTTCTTCAGATGGCCCTTGAGCGCCGCCTCGCCCTTGGTCTCGTCCTTGCCCTTCAGCTCGTCAGGCACATCCTGCAGAATCTGGATGTCGGGATCGATGCCCTTGGCCTGGATGGAGCGGCCCGAGGGCGTGTAGTAGCGCGCCGTGGTGAGGCGCAGGGCCCCGTTGTTCTGGCCGAGCGGGATGATGGTCTGCACCGAGCCCTTGCCGAAGGAGCGCGTGCCCAGAATAGTTGCGCGCTTGTGATCCTGCAGGGCGCCGGCGACGATTTCAGACGCCGAGGCCGAGCCGCCGTTGATCAGCACCACCACGGGCTTGCCCTTGGAGAGGTCGCCGGGGCGAGCGTTGTAGCGCTGGGTCTCGTCGGCGTTGCGGCCACGGGTCGAAACGATCTCCCCCTTCTCGAGGAAGGCGTTGGAGACGGAGACCGACTGATCCAGCAAGCCACCGGGATTGTTGCGCAGATCCAGCACATAGCCCTTCAGCTTGTCGCCGGGCATGTCCTGCTGGAACTTCTGCAGGGCCTGCTTCACGCCATCAAAGGTCTGCTCGCTGAACTGGGTGATGCGGATATAGCCGATGTCCTCGCCTTCCTGGCGCGAGCGCACGGACTTGATCTGGATGATGGCGCGGGTCAGCTTGACCTCGCGCGACTCCTTCTGGGCGCCCCGCAGCACGGTCAGCTTGACGCTGGAGTTCACGGGGCCGCGCATCTTGTCCACGGCCTGGTTGAGGGTCAGGCCCAGAACCGCCTCGCCATCGATGGCGCTGATGAGATCGCCCGCCATGATGCCCGCGCGGGACGCCGGGGTGTCATCGATGGGGGTGACGACCTTCACGAGGCCCTCTTCCTGGGTGACCTCGATGCCGAGCCCGCCGAACTCGCCGCGCGTCTGCACCTGCATGTCGCGATAGCTCTTGGGATCCATGTAGCTGGAATGGGGGTCGAGCGAGGTGAGCATGCCATTGATGGCGGACTCCACCAGCTTCTGCTCATCGGGCCGCTCCACATAGTCGGAACGAATCTTCTCAAAGACATCGCCGAAGAGATTCAGGTTCCGATAGGTGTCCGTGGCCGCCGCCTTGGCGCCGGCGGCGAGCAGATGTGTCTGGCTGCCGATCGTAACGACCGAGGCGCCCATCATGGCGCCTAACAGAACGAGGGAGACCTTGCGCATTATCCGCGACCCTTTTCCAGCTCCGGCCTGGCCCACCATGGGCCCGGATCGATTGCAGTCCCGTCTTTTCGAAACTCAATATAGAGAATGGGTTGCGTCGCGCCAATGGCGATCGCAGCCGCAGTCTTGGCGGAGCCGTCGCCCATCAGGGCGACCGGTTCCCCGGCAAGCACGAACTGACCCACTTCCACATTGATCCGTTCCATACCGGCCAGAACCACATAGTAGCCCCCGCCCGCATTGATGATCAAGAGTTGTCCGTAGGTTCTGTAGGGTCCCGAGAAGGCGACCCAACCGTCGCTGGGCGAGGCGACCACCGCCCGGGGGCTTGCGGCGAGCGACAAACCCTTCTCCGCGCCGCCAAATCCGTCAGGCGCGCCAAAGGCTTTCAATAGGGCGCCGCTGACCGGCAGGGGCAGAAGCCCCCGCGCCTGGGCGAAGGGAATGGCGGGCGCAAGCCGCGCCGCATCCTTGAAGGGAACCGCAGCCGGACGGGGCCGCGCAGCTTCCAGCTTCTGGTCCTCGTCCGCCCGCCGCGCCGCCTCCGCGCCGCGCGCAGCCGCAGCGACCTCGTTCTCCATGCGGGCGATCAGGTCCTTCAGGTCGAGGGCCTGACGCGCCAGATCGCTCGCCCAGGCGCGCTCGGCCGCGTTGACCTTCTCGGCCTCCTGGATGGCTTTTTGCCGGGCGGCGACGAGGGCGGCGATGCGCTCGCGCTCGATGTCGAGGCTGACCTGCTCCTTGCGCTGAGCTTGCCCCTCGGTGGCGATGCTCATGAGAGCCGCCTGCAAATCCGAGAGATCCGTGGCCAGAGCCTCGGTTTCTCCGCGCAATTCCGGCACCACCGCGCCCAGCAGCATGGAGGTGCGAATCGCCTCCAGCATGTCCTCGGGCCGCACCAGCACGGCGGGCGGCGGCTTGCGGCCCATGCGCTGCAGGGCCGCCAGCACATCGGCGATCACGCCGCGCCTGCTCTCAAGGGAGCGACGGATGGCGGCTTCGCTGGCTTTCGAACTGATCAGGCGCGCTTCAATGTCGGCGATGCGGACCTCCCCCGCGCGGGCCCGGGCCGTCGTTTCGATGAGCGCCGCATTGATCCGCGCGCGGTCGTTGCGCATGAGCTCGATCTCGGCGGCGGTCTTGCGGCTGCGCTCCTCGGCGGCCTTGCGCTCGTCTTCAAGGGCGCGCAGATCGCTCTGGCCCTTGTCGATCACCTGACGCGGATCCTCAGGCGCGGACTGGGCCAGAGCCAGACCCGCGAAGAGCTGCGACGCGGCGGCGAGGGCGCCGACGAGCATCACGCAAGATAGTCTGGGCAAGTGGGGAAGCAGGCGCGGCCTCGAAGAAAAACAGGAGCGAATCACGCTGACACCAAGGGTGTAAGAGTGTGGCGCCAAGGCGGCAAGGGCCGGGCCAAGGCGCGATAAATCGCAGGCGCGTCAAACCCGATGGTAGGGATGGCCCGCCAGAATGGTGATGGCGCGGTAGATCTGCTCGGCCGCCATGATCCGCGCGAGTTGATGGGGCCAGGTCATGGCGCCGAAGGCCAGCACCTGCGCGGCCTGCGCCCGCAAGGAGGGATCAAAACCATCGGGACCGCCAAGGGCCAGGACAAGCGCGGGGGTTCCCGCATCGCGCTCCCGGCCCATGTCGGCGGCGAAGGTTTCGCTGGGAATGGATTTGCCCCGCTCGTCCAGCAGGATCAGCCGCGCGCCCGGGGGCACGAAGGCCATCAGCGCCCGGGCCTCCTCGACCTTGCGGTCTTCGGGTCGGCGCGCCCGGCCCTCCTCGATTTCGCGCAGTTCGACGCCGGTGAGGCCAACGCCGCGCGCGGAAGCCGCTGCGCGCTCCATGTAGCGCGCGCAGAGTTCACGTTCGGGCCCGGCCTTCAGCCGCCCGATGGCGATCAACGCGACGCGCATGGCGAAAGCGACGCCTAGACGGCGGCGCGTGCGCCCTGCGGGCTCCGCTCGCCCGGCCTGTCCCCGCCCCACATCTTTTCAAGATTGTAGAAGGCGCGAACTTCGGGCCGGAAAATGTGGACGATCACATCGCCCGCATCGACCAGAACCCAATCGCAATGGGGAACGCCCTCGACCTTGGGGGTCGGCGCGCCGGCCTCCTTGCACGCCTTGACGACGCGATCCGCGATCGAGCCGACATGCACGCCAGAACGCCCGGTCGCCACGATCATGAGATCGGCGATGGAGGTCTTGCCATGCAGGTCGATCGAGACGAGGTCTTCAGCCTTGGCGTCTTCGAGGCTGTGCAGGACGGTCCGCACGAGTTTGCCGGTGTCCAGTACGGAACCATTCACCGGTTGAAGCATCGCAGTGCTCGCTTCTGAGGTCATCGTGGGTGTCAGCGCCTTCATGCTCCTGTCACCGGCATGCGCCGGCACATCTCAATGTGGGCCAAAACTGCGGAAAATTCAACCTCGATTGCGTGCGAGGGCCCTAATATCCGGGCGGCAGGGTCTTTCCCTTGCGCCGAAGCTCGGTTGAAGAGAGGTCGGAGCGCTTCGCATGGATGAAGACAAAGGCCGGAGCGCTGGCTTTGGCGAGCAGGGGACCGTCCGTTTCATCAAGGCGATGGGGCGCAAGCCAGGCCCCGGCGGGACTATTGGTCGCCTTCAGGGTCGATCCCGGTCGATCGATCACGGCGATGGGAACAAGAGCCGCAATATCCCGCCAGTGCTGCCAGCGATGAAAACCCGCCAGATTGTCCGCCCCCATGATCCAGACGAATCGCACGGCAGAGCATCGCCGGGTCAGCCAGGCGATGGTGTCATAGGTGTAGCGGGTGCCGATCTGCGCCTCGAGGCCGGTGACGACGATGCGGGGATGGTCGGCCAGTTCATGGGCTGCGGCCATGCGCGCGGCGAGCGAAGGCAAGCCGTCGTTCTGCTTCAGGGGATTGCCGGGGGTGACGAGCCACCAGATCTGGTCGAGCCCCAGCCGCGCCATGGCGATGGTGCTGACGAGACGGTGCCCCTCGTGGGGGGGATTGAAGGTCCCGCCGAAGAGGCCGATGCGCATGCCCGGAGCGTGGGGCGGAAGGCGCACGGGTCCGCCCCCGCCATTGGCGGGCGGTGGAACGGGAATGGACCTTCTAGTTATGCTCATTTCCGTCAAAATGACGGGAGCCGAGCTTCAGCGCAAGGGGGCAGCGGGAAATCAGATGAAACAGGGCAAAAACCGGGCTTGAATCGGTCGCGCCGCCCAACTCCATGGACCGAAAGCTTCGGCTGCATGGAGCGCGGCGGCGCGAACGCACGTCGGCCCTTCAAGGGCGAGGGCTTCGCAAGAGAACCCGCGAAGCCGCCTTGAGAAGCTTAGATCTTCTTCAGGCTGTCGGCGCTGGACTTGCCACTGCGCTTGTCAGCGACGATTTCGTAAGAAACCTTGTCGCCTTCGTTCAAGCTGCTGAAGCCTGCACGCTCGACGGCGCTGATGTGCACGAACACGTCAGTACCACCCTGGTCAGGCTCGATGAACCCGAAGCCCTTTTGACCATTGAACCACTTCACTGTACCGGTAGCCATAGAGTTTCCTATCGTCTTTGCCGGCAACTGCCGGAGATTGCTTATAGCACCAAAAATACAGTTTTCACAAACTGAGCAGGAATTATTTTATTATTTATTTTGAAGGGAACTTTTTACTGCGAAGTTTCAAGCGCTCGACCAAAAGATCGAGCGCTTTTATTTTGTCTAATCAACGACAACCGACTCAAAAAACCTTGGCGCGAGCGCTGGGCCCCATTGCGCCAGATTTTCGTCGGTGGCGGGATAATCGCCTGCGGGCATGTCGGCGGTGAGCAAGTCTCCATCGGCGTAATGTTCAAACATATAGCCCCAGGGGCTGCGCCAATAATCGAAAACCTGGCTGCCGAGGAGGTGGCGACCAACGCCCCAGGCGGGTTTGTAGCCCTTTTCCTTCAGCCATTCGTGGCCGATATGGACGGCGTCCGGGTCCTGCACCTCGAAGGAGGCGTGGTGGACATTGATGTCGCCGGGCGTGTGCAGGGCGAAGATCGTGTGATGATCCGCCGGACGGTCGCCCCGGTTGCAGCGCAGGAAATTTCCCAGGGTCGAGGCCTGATCGCCCGGCACGTGCAGCCGGTCGGTGACCAGCATGCCCAGAGTGTCCTGAAACCAGCGGGCGCCGACGTCCCCGTCATTGAACTTGAGCACGCAATGGCCGAGCCGCACCACGCGGGCGGGCTCGTGGTCGGGCCGCTGGAAGCTCTTGATCCGCTGTTTCTGCAAGGCGAAATTCACCGGCAGGGGCGCGCGCACCGGCAGGGGCTCTACGAGGGTCATGCCGTGGACAAGATCGACGCGGTAGCCGTCGGGGGCGGTGAGCCGCACCCGCTGTCCCCCGCCCGGGCCTTCGATGGCCTCGATGGGGGAGGCGCCCGGCAGGTGGCTGGCCTCCTCCAGCTCCGCCGCCGACCCCGCCAACATCCCAACCCCCGCAAAACCGGGCTCGCCCTTCTCGGTCACGTGGATGAAGGGATAGGTCCCCGCGCCCCGCATATAGAGCCGGTCCGCCGTGCGGGCGGCCTCGACCATGCCGAAATCCCTGAGGAACTGCGCGTGTTTGTCGAGATCAGGCGCGCGATGCGCCACATAGACGATATCTTGCACCTTGATCATCGCATCCTCCCACTTGCGCCGCGATGGCGTTTGAACGCCATTATGACGTCTGCGACACCTTTGAAAAGGGCGTCGTGGCGGTCAAGGCCGCGTCTGCCCATCTCCGCGCACGCGGTAATTGAAGGAGCAGAGCTGTTCGAGGCCCACGGGGCCGCGCGCATGCATCCGCCCCGTGGCGATGCCGATCTCACCGCCAAAGCCGAACTCGCCCCCATCGGCGAACTGGGTGGAGGCGTTGTGCAGCACGATGGCCGAGTCCACCTCCGCCAGAAACCGCTCCGCCGCCTGTTCGGACTCCGTGATGATGCAGTCGGTATGGTGGGAGCCATAGGTCGCGATATGGTCCATGGCAGCCTGCAGGCCCGCCACCACCTTCACGGAAATGATCGCCTCGAGATATTCGGTGTGCCAGTCCACCTCGGTGGCCTCCTTCACGCGGGGATCGGTCGCGCGGGCCAGAGCGTCGCCGCGCACCTCGCAGCCCTTGTCGAGCAGCATGGTCACCAAGGGCGCCAGATGGGTCCCCGCAACGGCTTCATCGACCAGCAGGGTCTCCGCCGCGCCGCAGATGCCGGTGCGCCGCAGCTTGGAGTTCAGCACGAGGGTCTTGGCCTTTTCAAGGTCGGCGGCGCCGTCCACATAGACATGCACGATGCCCTCCAGATGGGCGAAGACGGGCACCCGCGCGTCTTCCTGCACCCGCTCCACCAGGCTCTTGCCGCCGCGCGGCACGATGACGTCCACATTGCCGCCAAGGCCCTTGAGCATCTCGCCCACCGCCGCCCGGTCGCGGGTGGGCACCAGGGAGATCGCGGCATCGGGCAGGCCCGCCGTGCGCAGACCCTCGACGAGGCAGGCGTGGATGATGCGCGAGGAATGGAAACTGTCGGAGCCGCCGCGCAGGATGGCTGCGTTGCCCGCCTTGAGGCAGAGAGCGCCCGCATCCGCCGTCACATTGGGGCGGCTTTCATAAATGACGCCGATGACGCCCAGCGGCGTCGCCACGCGCTCAATCTTGAGGCCATTGGGTCGCTCATAGGTGGCGAGCACGCGCCCCACGGGATCGGGCAAGGCTGCTATGTCTTCAAGGCCCTTGGCCATGGCCTCGACGCGGGCCTCGGTCAGCAGCAACCGATCAAGATTAGCCTTGCTGGCGTTGGCGGCGGCAGCCGCCTCCATGTCGCGGGCGTTGGCCTCCAGCACATCCTTCACGGAGGTGCGCAGCAGGCCCGCCGCCACCATGAGCGCGGCGTTCTTGCGCTGGCGCGGCGCGAGCGCCAGTTGCCGTGCGGCGCGGCGCGCCTCGCGGCCGAGCTCCAGCATGGACTGCGCCACATCGCGCTTCTCGCCGCCGCCTTCGATCACCCTGAACTTGTCCACCATGGCCCTGAACCTGTTTTTGTCACCTGGGCCACTTTACCCCATCCGCGCCGCCGCGTCACAGAACCTTCATAGCCATTTCGCCCGCTTGAAGCGCCAGTAGAGCGTGCCGCAGAGCACGAAGATGAGGGCAATCACGGTGTGATAGCCATAATGCAGATCAAGCTCCGGCATATGTTTGAAATTCATGCCGTAAATTCCCGCAATCGCGGTGGGCACGGCGAGGATGGCGGCCCAGGCCGCGAGCTGGCGGGTGATGACGCCCTGCCTTTGCTGCTCCAGCAGGGTGCCGATTTCAAACACGGAGGTCAGCACGTCGCGCAGGCCCGCGACCATGTTCTCCATGCGCCTGACATGGTCGAGCACATCGTTGAAATAGGGCCGCACCTCATGGTCGATGCAGGGCAGGTCCAGATTGACCAGCTTGCGCACCATTTCAGAGGTCGGCCCCAACACCCGTTGGAACTTGATGAGTTGATGACGCTGGGTGAAGAGCCGCGTCACCTCTTCGCGGGTGAGAAATTCATCGAGCGCGCGGCGCTCCATGGCCAGCACCTGATCCTCGATGGCCTCGACGATGGGGAAATAGCCATCGACGACATAATCGAGAATGGCGTGCAGCACATAGTCGACCCCGTGGGCCAGCAAGTGGGGCGAGGTTTCGAGCTGGGCGCGCAACTGGATATGGGCGCGGGTCGAGCCATGACGCACGGTGATGATATGGTTGTGACCCACGAAGATCGAGGTCTCACCATACATGATGCGGTCGTCCTGCAGGAAGGCGGTGCGCGTGGTGAGGAAAAGCTGATCGCCATAGATGTCCAGCTTGGGCATTTCATGGGGCTGGAGCGCATCCTCCACCGCCAGGGGATGCAGGCCGAAATTCTGCTGCAGGCTGCGCAGCTCGTCCTCGGTGGGCTCCAGCAGGCCGATCCAGACGAATTCCCCATGGCCGACCATATGCGGCATGGGCCGGTCCAGATGGACCTCCTCGACCCGCTTGCCCTCACGATAGAGATAGGCTGCGACGACGCTCATGCGCTTCTCCCGGCGACTCGCCATGGCGCAGGATTGCCCAGGAATGCGGCTTGTGTCCATCGCGCAGCCGCGCCTTGCGGGGCGCGCGGGAAACCGCCATCATGCGGGCCATGATCAGGAGGGGGCCCGCCGCAAGAGCGCCCCCCCAAAAGGAGAAACGCCCATGACCATCGCCCGCCGCAGCCTGTTGCAGGGAAGCGCAGCCCTTCTCGCCAGCCCCGCCCTGCCCGCCCTCGCCCAGCAGCGCGTGCGCGCGCGCATCGGCGTACTGCAGACCGCAGGCGCCGGCCCCATGTATCTGGCGCTGGAGCGGGGCTATTTCGCCGCCGAGGGACTGGATGCGGAGATCATCAAGTTCGACAGCGCCCAGCCGCTGGCGGTGTCGCTGGCGGCGGGGGATATCGAGTTTGGCGCCACGAGCCTTGCGGTCGGCTTCTACAATCTGGCGTCGCAAGGCCTCATGCGCATCATCGCCGCCCAGGGGCGCGACAATCCGGATTTTCCCAACAATGGATTCGTGGTCTCCAACGAGGCCTGGGAAAAGGGCTTCCGCAGCTACAAGGATATGGCGGGCCGCTCGGTGGGCGTCTCGACCCTGGGCTCCGCGCCCCATTATTGCGTGGGCCTGCTGGCCGACAAATATGGCGTGCCCATGAGCAAGATCGATGTGCAGACGCTCAAGACCAATCCCAATATCGTGGCGACCATCGCCAGCAACCGCATCGACGCGGCCATCACGCCCTCCACCTTCGCCCTGTCGATCACCCGCAACAATCAGGGCAAGCTGCTGGGCTGGGTGGGCGACGAGAGCCCCTGGCAGCTCGGCGCCGCCTATACCACCACCAAGCTCGCAGATGGGCGCGGCGAGGACGTGAAGAAGTTCCTGCGCGCCTACAAGAAGCGCATGGCGGACTATGCCGACGCCTTCATCACCGCAGATGGCAAGCGCAAGGACGGACCAACCGCCGACGCAGTGCTCGCGATCCTCTCGAAATATCTCGACCAGCCCGTGGAGCTGCTGCGCGCGGGCATCAGCTATGTGGACCGCCAGGCCCGCCTCGACGGCCCCGACATCGCCCGGCAGGTGAGCTGGTACAAGGCGCAGGGGCTGCTGGAGGGGAATGTGGATGTGGGGGCGTTGATCGATAAGCGGTATGCGGAGTTGTTGCCGTAGGGGGAATTGGAAGCGCCAGTGAAGCAGGGTTGAAATTCATTTTAAGAAAGGATTTATATAGCCATGCTTAACTTCGGTTTGCGACCCGCTACAGGACTAACTGCTCGATGTTTGAGGGCAAAACATTCAAAATCAGATACATAGGTTCCCGTTTCGATGGCGGGCGACTTCCGTTGGAGGTGTTGTCCGACCTTTCCGCGTTTCGTGAATTGTTGCTGACCTTCGCGAAGGAGAGATGGCGCAAATCGAATGCGGGTCGGCGGCGGCTGCCAAGGGGGTTTGATCAAAGCTTTACTTATGACCTGATTGGCATTTCGAACGGTAGCGCTGTCGCCCAACTCGATTCGCGTCCTCGGCCCGGCCAGGAATCGCTCCCGGGCTTCAGTCAATTCGAGGAAATCGCGACCGGCTCTTACAACGAAGTTCTGGCTCACATTGACTTCGCCTCGAACCAACAATCTCCACCAGCTCTGACATCCGAGCAAGCTGCCGCTTTCAACCGGTTTGGTTCTGCGCTGAACGATGACGAAAGGATCGAATTTGAAGGCAGCCGAGGCTCAGACGGAAACATCATTTTTCTTGATACGCATAGAAGAAAAAATCTTATCACCCGCGGTGGGCATCGATACCAATTGCGAATTAACGGGATAGGGGACCTTGCCGGGCTGCACAGGAAGGGTCATATCGCAGTTCAAACTCACAAATATGGTGAGATTAAAATTCCAATCGAGCCGGGTCGGGTCAAAGACGAGTTCTGCGTCAGGGAAAACCTTGGTGCTCCAGTTCAGTTCTCATTGTTGATCGAACTTGACGCCAAGGATAGATCCAAAAAGGCTAGATACAAATCTGTCAAACAGGTGTACGAGGTCGAACTGATCGATCAGGAGAGATCGGACAGCGTCATGAAGTGCATTCAAAGGATGACTGAACTAAGACAGCTGGAAAACGGCTGGCTTGACGGCTCAGGCCTTCGTCCCACAGACGCAGCCATAGGTGCAGCTGAGCTTTTCTTGAACAAGCGCCCAGACCTCGCCAGCAGCTTTCGCATTTACCCGATGGAGAACGGAGGCGTAGCCTTTGAGTTCGAATTAAGGGGCTGGGAATTTTCCATCGAGTTCGGGCCGGACGGTCGCGTTGAAATGTTTGGGGTCGAGATAAACGGTCCCGACGAAATGGAGCCAAAGACTTTTGATCGAGTAGACGAACTTTTCCTTGCTGAGTTTGATTCACGCGCGACTGGCTGAGATCTCTTCCATGACCCAATTGACCGACCATATGGAGCTTTTGTTCAGGCAAATCCATCCTCAGTTCATTGAAGATGGCTTGTCAACAAGTCAGGCATTCCGTCCGACTCGAAAAGATCACGGCCAGCTTTCGGTCGATAGATCAGCGCTAACGACCGCCTCCGAATCATACCATCTTTATGTGGGCAGTGGTCTTGCGTCCAACGCAGTCTATGGCCTGACTGTAGGCGAGTGTGGTGCAGAAAAGTTACCTTGCTTGGGGGACCCAATCAAAGAAAGCACAACAGCGCCTGCCAATGCGGCACATGCTGTCATCGATTTTAACGACCACTCAGAAAGCAGATGGAAGACCAAATCCCAGAGATTGAAGCTAAACGCGATTGCAAGAGGCCAACTTCATCCTCCCCCATAACGCCTTCAACCAGCCCCCTACTCCCCCGCCAAAGCCATATCATCCCGATGGATCATCTCCGCCCGCCCGGGAACCCCCAGCACCGCCTCGATGTCCCGCGAATTGCGTCCCACCAGTTGCCCCGCCTCGCCCGCGTCATAGGCCACCAACCCACGGCCGATTTCGGCGCCTGAGGGGTCGCGCAGGACCACGCAGTCGCCCCGGTCGAAATTGCCTTCCACGCGGGTGACGCCTGCGGGCAGCAGGCTCTTGCCGGAGAAGAGGGCGCGGGCGGCGCCAGCGTCCACATGCACTGTGCCGCGCGGCTCAAGCGATCCGGCGATCCATTTCTTGCGGGCGGTGACCGGCGTTGAAGGCGTCAGGAACCAGGTGCAGGGCGCACCCTGTGCGATCCGTCGAATCGGATTGCGCACCCTTCCATCGGCGATGATCATATGGGCGCCGCCGGTGGTGGCGATCTTGCCCGCCTCGATCTTGGTGCGCATGCCCCCGCGCGAGAGTTCCGAGGCGGCGCCCCCCGCCATGGCCTCGATCTCGAAGGTGATGCGCGGCACCACGGGGATCAGCCTTGCGGAAGGATCATCCTTCGGCGGCGCGGTGTAGAGGCCCTCGATGTCCGAGAGCAGGATCAGCAGATCGGCGCTCGCCATGGTGGCGACGCGGGCGGCGAGGCGGTCGTTGTCGCCATAGCGGATCTCGGTGGTGGCCACCGTGTCGTTCTCGTTGATGACGGGCACCGCGCGCATGTCGAGCAGACGCCCGATGGTCTCGCGGGCGTTGAGATAGCGGCGGCGCTCTTCGGTGTCATTCAGCGTGACGAGAATCTGCCCCGCCGTGATGCCGCGCTGGCCAAGGGCCTGCGCCCAGGTGCGGGCGAGCTCGATCTGGCCCACGGCGGCCGCCGCCTGGCTGTCTTCGAGGCGCAGCGGACCCTTGGGCAGTTTCAGCACCGTGCGCCCCAGCGCGATGGAGCCGGAGGAGACCGCCAGCACATCCGCCCCGCGCCGATGCAATTCGGCCAGATCGTCCACCAGCGCCTCGAGCCATTCCTGCTTGAGCAGCCCCGCCGTCTGGTCCACCAGCAGGGAGGAGCCGACCTTGACGACGATGCGGCGGAACGAGGCGAGGGTGGGGGTTGCGCTCACAGGGCCGTCTCTCAGGGATGCCAGGCTTCGGTATTCTGGTCGCCTTCGGCGACCTTGGCCGCGTCGATGATGGAGATCAGCGCGCGCAGGGCCTCCGTCACGCCCTTGTGGGAGGCGGCGGAGATGAGCATGGGCGGGCGGCGCTTCTCGCCCTCGGGCGCAGACGGGCCATAGGTGCGCACGGCGCGCTTCAGGCGCTCCAGTTGCAGCTTCAGGGTATCGGGATCGACGGTGTCGACCTTGGAGAGGGCGACGATCTCGGTCTTGTCCGTGATGCCCCCGCCATAGGCCTCAAGTTCGTGGCGCACCACGCGATAGGCCGTGCCCGCATGTTCGCCGCCGGCGTCGATGAGATGCAGCAGCACGCGGCAGCGCTCCACATGGCCGAGGAACCGATCACCGAGGCCAAGGCCCTCATGGGCGCCCTCGATCAGGCCGGGAATGTCGGCGAGCACGAATTCGCGCTCATCCACCCGCACCACGCCGAGGTTGGGGTGCAGGGTGGTGAAGGGATAGTCGGCGATCTTCGGCTTGGCGGCGGAGACCGAAGCCAGAAAGGTCGATTTGCCCGCATTGGGCAGGCCCACGAGGCCAGCGTCCGCGATGAGCTTCAGGCGCAGCCAGATGGTGCGCTCGATGCCGACCTGACCGGGATTGGCGCGCCGGGGCGAACGATTGGTGGAGGTGGTGAAATGCAGATTGCCAAAGCCCCCATTGCCGCCGCGCGCCACCACATAGCGCTGGCCGACCTCGGTGAGATCCGCAATCAGGGTCTCGTTGTCTTCCGCGAAGACCTGGGTGCCCACGGGCACCTTCATGAGCACATCGGCGCCGCGCCCGCCCGCGCGGTTGCGGCCCATGCCGTGGACGCCGGTCTGGGCCTTGAAATGCTGCTGGTAGCGATAGTCGATCAGCGTGTTGAGCCCATCGACGCATTCGATGATCACATCGCCGCCGCGCCCGCCGTCGCCCCCATCGGGGCCGCCGAATTCGATGAACTTCTCACGGCGGAACGACACGGCTCCGCCGCCCCCGTCGCCGGAGCGCACATAGACCTTGGCCTGGTCGAGAAACTTCATGGTTCAGCCTCTACCCCAGACGACGCGCCGCTTCAATGGCGGACCTTCCCGGGCTGGGTCCGGTCAGGCGGTCTGCATATGGGGCGGGAACAAATCCGCGCCGGTTGTGTCCGCCTCGGCATTGGCCGCTTGGCCCCGTGACAGAAGGAAACGCTCGACAGGAACGGACCCGCCGCGCGCTGGCGCGAACTCGACTCCCGGCCCCACAGGGCGGAAACCGCACTTCGCCAGCACCCGCAAGGAAGGCGCATTGTCCTGCCGCGCGCAAGCATGGATGTCCGCCAGATTCGTCAGCGAAAAGACCATGGCGAGGAAAGCCTGCGCCGCCTCGCTCATCAAGCCCTGCGACCAGTACGGTTTGCCAAGCCAATAGCCCAGATTTGGAGGCTCATCGCCTCTGCGATTCAGGCTGATGACGCCGACCAGCTCCGTTGGCCGGGCCCGGGGCGCCAGCCCCAAGGCCAGAGTGCCTCCGCCGCTATTGCCAGCCCGCGCTTTCAGCACGAACTCCGCAGCCGCGCCGGGCGGATAGGGGTGCGGGATATTGGCGGTCCTTTCAGCGACATCCCGGTCGCCTGCAAGGCTGGCGATCAGGGCCGTGTCCGCCGCGCGGGGCCAGCGCAGCCACAGGCGCCGGGTTTCCAGCCGAAAGACATCGTCGCGCAACAAATCTGGGAACATGTCCGGGCTCCATCGAGATCCGCAACAGGCGTGAAATCCTGTGCGTGTGAAAAAGGGGCTGATGACTCAACCCCTTCGCTCTCTGAGCTCGGACTAGCAGTCCTTTGTGACAGGACCTCGTCCACCGGGGTTGAAAACCGGTGGAGGAGATCTGTCCCCCACCTTATTCGGCGGCCAGTTTGGCGGCCGGTACGACCATTACGTAGGAACGGTCGCCCTTTTTCTTGAACTCCACCCTGCCCTCGGTCAGGGCGAACAAGGTGTGGTCCACGCCGATGCCAACGTTGGCGCCGGGGTGCCACTTGGTGCCGCGCTGGCGGATGATGATGTTGCCGCCGACGACGCTCTCGCCGCCGAACTTCTTCACGCCAAGACGGCGACCGTCGGAGTCGCGGCCGTTGCGGGATGAACCGCCTGCCTTTTTATGAGCCATGGAACTGCTCCAAACCTCGTGTCCGCGACGCCATGCGCCAGACCGGACTGATGAAACTGATATGGGGTTTTATACCCCGTTTGCGACGATCCCGGAAGCCGTTCAGGCGGCCGAGATGCCCGTGATGCGCACGATCGTCAGATCCTGACGGTGGCCGCGCTTGCGCTTCGAGTTCTTGCGACGGCGCTTCTTGAAGGCGATGACCTTCGGGCCGCGGGCCTGCTCGACGATCTCGGCGGAGACCGTGGCGCCAGCCACAAGGGGAGCGCCCACGGTCGTGGCTTCGCCATCGACCAGCATGAGCACGGTGTCGAACGTCACCTTGTCGCCGGGTTCGCCAGCGAGCGTCATGACGGTAATCGTATCCTCAGCGGCAACAGTGTACTGTTTACCGCCGGTTTTGATGACTGCGAACATCTTTCATCCTCGTGTTCGATCCAGCCTGTCCGGTTTTCCGGCGGCCGGCTTCTTTGCAGTGGACCAGCGAATGTCTCCATTTCGTCGCCGGAAAGCCCGGCGCAAACGAAAACACGCGGCCGGAGCCGCGCGGGAGACGGGTTCTAATGACCCAGAGCCCCGGAGATGTCAACCAAAACCGGGCCGCTGCAGCCGCCGCGCGGTAAGGATCAGGCCCTCCGCCCTGCAATGGACGGGTGAGCGCCGCTTGCCGGGGCTGCCCCCTCAACTTAAACTGCACCTTGGAAAAGGTGAAGCAATGCGCTGGCTTCCGCTTGGCATGGATCAGTCCCAGACGCCTGACCCGCCCCGATCGCCCGGGCGGAGGATCGGGCGCGGGATGCTGCAATCCCTCCGCGCCGCCGGGCGGCTGGGGCTGAGCCTGCTCTATCCCCCCTCCTGCCTCGCCTGCTACGGCGCCACCAGCGCCCCCGACACGCTCTGCACCGCCTGCTGGCGGCAGATGCGCTTCATCGAGCGTCCCTATTGCGAGCGGCTGGGCACACCCTTCGCACAGGACCTGGGGCCGGGGCTGCTGTCACCCGAAGCCATGGCCGATCCACCGGTCTGGGCGCGGGCGCGGGCTGTGGCCGGGTTTGACGATGGCCCGGCGCGCCAGCTGGTCTACCGACTGAAATATTATGACCGGATGGAGATCGCCCGCCCGCTGGGCCGCTGGATGGCCCGGGCGGGGGTGGAACTGCTGGAGGAGGCGGATCTGCTGGTCCCCATCCCCCTGCACCGGATGCGCCTCGCCCACCGGCGGTTCAACCAGTCCATGGCGCTGGCGCACACGATTTCGGAGAGCTGCGGCGTACCGGTGGAGGCCTTCGCCCTGGAGCGCGCCAAGCGCTCGCCGCCCCAGGTCGGCCTCTCGCGGATCCAGCGCGCCGCCAATGTGCAGGGCGCCTTCAGGGTCCCGCAGGACAAGCGCCATCTGGTCGAGGGTCGGCGGATCGTGCTGGTGGATGACGTGCTCACCTCCGGCGCCACCAGCAACGCCGCCGCGCGGGTGCTGCTGCGGGCGGGGGCGGCGCAGGTGGATCTTCTGGTCTTCGCCCGGGTGATCATTGGCGAAGGGGCATTGTGACGTAGGCGTGACTGCCCATATAAAGGGGCGACACTGCAACGCCTCGGGAACGCCAATGCCCCCCGTCACGATCTACACGAAACTCTGGTGCCCCTATTGCGACGCCGCCAAGGCGCTGTTGCAGAGGAAGAACGTGGCCTTCGACGAAATCGCCGTCGATGGCGACCCCAAGGCGCAGAACGCCATGGCCGAGCGCGCCAATGGCAGGCGCACGGTGCCGCAGATCTTCATCGGCGAGCGCCATGTGGGCGGCTGCGACGATCTCCATGCGCTGGAGAGCGCGGGCAAGCTCGACCCCATGCTGGCCTGAGACCCCCCATGATCAAATATGCGCTCATCTGCGATCAGGGCCACACATTCGAGAGCTGGTTCTCGAATGCGGAGGGCTATGAAACCCAGGTGAAGCGCGGCTTTGTGGAATGCCCGACCTGTCAGACGAAACAGGTGTCGAAGGCCATGATGGCGCCCTCGGTCTCGACCTCGCGGCGCAAGGAGGCGATCCGGGCGCAGACCGCCGCCATGACGGCTGCGGCGATGCAGGCGCAGGCCCATGCGCAATCCGCCGCCGGTCCCCCGCCTGCGATCCCGGCGCCGGTGGAAACGCCCCAGCCCGTGGCTTTGCTGGACGAGGGTCAGCAGGCCCTGCGCGCCATGGTGCGCGAGCTGCATGAGAAACTCACCGAAAACTCCACGGATGTCGGCGACCGCTTCACCACCGAGGCGCGCGACATGCAAAGCGGCGACACTCCCCTACGCCCGATCCACGGCCGCGCCACTCTGGAAGAGGCCAAGGCGCTGATCGAGGAAGGCGTGCCGGTGCTGCCGCTGCCAACCCTGCCGGATGAGTGGAATTAGGGGTCCAGCAAGCCAGCCAGAAGCGGTCGCTCTCGATCAGCGCGAGACGATCAGCGGCGCGCTGGTGGGCTCGCCAAGCTGCTCCCAGACATTGGGATCGGTCTGGGACTGGCGCTTGACGAAGCGATAGGGGAGCCTGGCCCAGGGCTTCACGTCATCGTTCATGTTATCGAGGATGAAATCGCCCCGATCCGTCTTCACGGTGAGGATGGCGTGGCCTTCGCCGTTTTCGTCCTTGACGATGGTGACGAGAAGGGCCTGGCGCGGCAGGCCCTCCGCCATCAGGAGCTTGCGCTTGAGGAGCACATAGTCCTCGCAGTCGCCATAACCGTCTGCGGGAAGGTCCCAACGGTCCAGCACATTCCAGTGATCCGTGTCGGAGCGGGGCTTTATGGTGGCGTTGACGAGGAGATTGACGCGGCGGATGGCGCTCCACAGCCGCGGGGTCAGTTCAAGATCCTCGGCGGGCAATACATTCGCGGGGCATTCGGCCTCATAGCGATTGCAGAAGTCCGCCCAGCCATAGGGGGTGAGCGTCTGGCCGGTGATGGAGATGGAGGTCGCTTGGGGAATGCTCTGGGTGCGGGCATGACGTTGCTGGTTCGCCTCGCCGTCCTGGCTGGACAGAGCCAAGGCCAGCGCGAACACGCCTCCCGCCAGCACAGTGCGATACGCAAACACACGCATCTCCGTTCCCACGCTTCCAAACCGCCCGAGGGTTCGGGCCACGAACCGGGGGCGAAAACCACCCGGCCAGCCATGCCGCGCTTGCGCGTAAGGCATTGGTTAAGAAACCGTAAACGAGAGAAGCTTGGCCGTCACCCCCGGCGGGAGACAAATCCGGGAGCGTGGTTAATCCGCCTCAGAGCAGATGCTCACAAGCGGCGGGCGGACATCATGTAGTTGATGTCGGTGTCGCGCGAGACCGCCCATTTGTTGCGCAGGAGCTGGAAGACGACGCCTGCGCGCGCACGCGCCGAAAGGCCCGCGTCCTCGATGGCGTCCTCGAGTTCGGCGGGGGTGATGAACTTCTCCCACTGGTGCGTGCCCTTGGGCACCCAGCCCAGCACATATTCCGCCCCCACGATGGCCAGCGCAAAGCTCTTGAAGGTGCGGTTGAGGGTGGCGGCGAAAAACCAGCCGCCCGGCTTCACCATGGAACAGGCGGTGACGACGAAGGCGGGCATGTCCACCACATGCTCCAGCACCTCCATGGCGCAGACCACGTCAAACTGCGCCCCGCTCTGGGCCATGGCCTCGGCGGTGTCAGCGCGATAGTCGATGGTCAGCCCGCCCTGCGCCGCATGCTTGCGCGCAACGCCTATGACGCCGGGGGAGGGATCGATGGCCGTGACCTCAGCGCCCGCCTTGGCAAGGGCCTCGCTGAAGAGCCCGCCGCCGCAGCCGATATCCAGAACCTTGAGCCCCGCCAATTCCGCATGACCATGGGTCGCGATTTGCTCTTCGACGAAACGCAGGCGCAGGGGATTGATGAGATGCAGCGGCTTCATGGGCCCCTTGGGATCCCACCAGCTTTCTCCAAGCCTTTCGAATCGCTCGACATCGGCTGGGTCGATGGATGCTGATTGCGCCTGCATGAGATAAGCACTCCGGATGATCTGGGGCTTCTACTACTTTTCTCAGACGCCGCCAAAGCGCCAGTTGTATTCTACGGATGAGACATATATTATTAGATTCGTTTTTCTGACCTGTTTTTCTGAATGGATTGTTTAAGTCCCTTTCAGGCCAAGTGTGGTCGGAACGTCGCGAATCCAACATTTCAGCTTTGGAACGCAGAGGCCCCATGAAACGTCCGATCAAGCCCTTTGTCGTCGAGGTGCGCAAGGGCTCAAAGAATCAGAAGAAAAAAACGCCCGTGACGGATTTGCTTCCGTTTGACATGCTTGAAGAGAAGCCTCGCGAGAACGGCGCGCTCAAGCGCGCCGAGGCGGCCCTGTTCAAAGCGGCCCCCAAGGTGGAGGAGAGCGTCGCCTCCAGCCGGTCTGGCCGCATTCTGGAAAGCATCGCCGTGGGCGAGCCAAAGGCCGAGGAGCCGCTGGTCGAGAGCAAACGTCGCGGCCGCCCCCCGGGATCCCGCAACAAACCAAGGGAATTGGTGGCCGCCAGGCCGGAGGCCGCCGAGCCCCCCAAGCGCCGCGGTCGCCCACCGAAGGTCGTCGAGGGCTCCGTCCGCAAGGTGCAATTGACGCCCGAACTCGCCAGCGCCGCCCTTGAAAGCATCGCAAAAGCTGGCGTCACGCGCCCGGTTCCGCCGGTCATCTCGACCCAGAAGACGCCAAAAACCCTCCCCCGCGTCAAGCCGACGCGGGCGCCCCGCGAAGCCCAGCCCGTCCTCAAAGCCGTCAAGAAGAAAACTCCGGTCAAGGCGGCTCCGCGCCAGAGCGCGCCGGAACATCAGCCAGCCCCAACACCTGCGCCTGCGACGATGCGCCCGTCATCGCCCCTCGACCGCCTGCCGCGCCTGCTCACCATGACGACGGACATGGGGCGAGATGACCCGCTCGCCCTGTTCGCCGCCCTGCTGCGGCCCCGCGCCGGACAGCGGTGGACACGGCGCCTGCGCGGCGTCGCCTTCTTCGCCTATGAGCGCCGCCAGCGAAAATCCATCCCGACCCCGCGTTGACAGGCGCGAACGGCGCCGTCATAGAACCCGCATCACGCGAGCGCGGGCCTCTGGCTGCGCTGCGCTGACCGCTTCACGGCAAGAAGATTTTCGCTCAAGACAATCGCTCGGGATCAATGGCTCGCCTCGTCATGAAATTCGGCGGCACTTCTGTCGCCAACATCGAACGGATCCGCAACGTCGCGCAGCATGTGAAGCGCGAAGTGGAAGCGGGCCACGAGGTCGCCGTGGTGGTCTCCGCCATGTCCGGCAAGACCAATGAGCTCGTGGCCTGGTGCGCCGACGCCTCGAAACTCTACGACAAGCGCGAATATGACGCGGTCGTGGCGTCTGGCGAACAGGTCACCTCCGGGCTTCTGGCCATCGCCCTGCAGGAAATCGGCATCCCCGCCCGCTCGTGGCAGGGCTGGCAGATCCCCATCCGCACCTCGGACGCCCATGGCTCCGCCCGCATCGAATCCATTGAAGAGGCGGGCCTGGCGGCAGGCTTCGCCCGCAAGGAGGTCGCGGTCATCGCGGGCTTCCAGGGGATCCACGAGGCCAGCGGTCGGCTGACGACGCTGGGACGCGGCGGCTCAGACACCAGCGCGGTCGCCATCGCCGCCGCCATCAAGGCGGACCGCTGCGACATCTATACCGACGTGGACGGGGTCTATACGACCGATCCGCGCATCGTGCCCAAGGCGCGTCGGCTCGACCGGGTCGCCTTCGAGGAAATGCTTGAAATGGCGTCGCTTGGCGCCAAGGTGCTGCAGGTTCGCTCCGTCGAGGTGGCGATGGTGCACAAGGTGAAGACCTTCGTGCGCTCCTCCTTCGACGATCCGGCGGACCCCAAGCCCGGCACGCTCATTTGTGACGAGGAGGACATCGTGGAACAGCAGGTCGTCACCGGAATCGCCTTCTCGCGCGATGAGGCGCAATTGACCCTGCGCCGCGTCTCCGACAAGCCCGGCGTCGCGGCGGCCATCTTCGTGCCCCTCGCCGAAGCCAATATCAATGTGGACATGATCATCCAGGTCGTCTCCGACGACGCGAAGACCACAGACATCACCTTCACGGTGCCCCAGGCGGATTTCGAGCGCGCCCGCACCATGCTGGAGGGCATGCGCGCCGATATCGGCTTCGCGACGCTTCAGGGCGCCAATGATGTGGTGAAGATCTCCGCCATCGGCATCGGCATGCGCAGCCATGCGGGCGTCGCCGCCCGGGCCTTCAAGGCTCTGGCCGACAAGGGCATCAACATCCGCGCCATCACCACCAGCGAGATCAAGTTCTCGGTGCTGATCGACGCGGAATATACGGAGCTGGCGGTGCGCACGCTCCACACGCTCTACGGCCTCGACAAGGCCTGAGCAGACCAGGGCTCGTGGCGGTCAGAAATCGACCGCCCGACCGTCGATCTCCCAATCGCCGAACCGCGAGGGGTCCAGCCCGCCGCGCCCATTGATTTCGGTGGGCGCCGCCGCTTTCGCCACGTCAGCGAGCCTGCGCCGCTCGGCGGCCTCCGCCAAAGCGCGTTCGGCGGCTGGGGTCAGCGGCTTTTTGGGCTGGGCGTCCGCCGGGGCCTTTTCCCCCGCATCCTGCTTCGGCTCGTCGGACTGCATCGCTTAACCCCTGTGGTCTCTTCGCCCCCCCGAGGGGACGAGCCATCTATCATGGATCGGCTCAAAAAGATCAGCCTTTCGTGCGGGTAATGCTGAAGCTCAAGTCATTCGCCCCGCCTTCCCTTGCCTAGACCCCCTGACAACCCTATGAATCTGCAAAGTGGCGGCACGGTTGCGGATCCTGATTCGGCGCGTGTGAGCGCCCTTCCCAAATCCGAATCAGAAAAGTTGCCTCGTGACGAAACCGCCTCGATCTTTTCAGCAGCGACAAGCCCCGCCCGCGCCCCCGCCGCCGGGATTGCATGCGCGGCTCGTGGCCGCCGCCGTGCTGGCCGATGTGGCGGGCCAGGGCTCGACTCTCGACGAGCGCCTGGGCGCCGAAGCCTCCGCCCGCATGAGCGATCTGGATCCGCGCGACCGCGCCCTCGTGCGCTCCATCACGACCGTCGCCCTGCGCAGGCTTGGCGCGATCCGCGCGACCCTCGCCCGGTTCCTGGAAAAGGGCCTTCCGAAAAAAGCGGCGGCTGTCGAATGGACCCTTATCACGGCCACAGCGCAGATCCTGTTTCTGGACGTGCCCGACCACGCCGCCGTGGATCTGGCGGTTCACGCCATTCGCAGGGATCCGCGCACCGCAGCCTTCGCCTCCCTGGTGAATGCGGTTCTGCGCAACGTGATCCGCGCCCGCGACGAGCTCATCTCGCCCGCCGACCCCTTCATCGACACCCCCGCCTGGCTCGCGGCCCGCTGGCGCAAGACCTATGGGGAAGAGACCGCCGCCGCCATCGTGCGCGCGCATCAACTCGAACCGACCCTTGATCTGACCGTGAAGCAGGACGCTGAGGGCTGGGCGGAGAAGCTTGGCGGCTTCGTGCTGCCCACCGGATCCGTCCGCCTGCTCAACCACGCGCCGATCACGGAATTGCCGGGCTATGACGAGGGCGCCTGGTGGGTGCAGGACGCCGCCGCAAGCCTGCCCGCCCGCCTCCTGCGGGTCGAGCCGGGCATGCGCGTCATTGATCTATGCGCGGCGCCCGGCGGCAAGACCGCCCAACTCGCCCATGCGGGCGCGCAGGTCGTGGCGCTGGACCGCTCCGCCGAGCGGATGAAACGGGTCAGCGCCAATCTGGAGCGACTGGGACTCTGCGCCGAACTATCGGTGGGCGACGCCCTGAGTTTCGAGGCGCCAGCCTTTGACGCGGTTCTGCTGGATGCGCCCTGCACCTCCACGGGGACCATTCGCCGCCATCCGGATGTCGCCTGGACCAAACGCGCCAGCGACATCACTGCCCTCGCCAAGGTGCAGGCCCGCATGATCGATCACGCCATCGAACTTCTGAAGCCGGGGGGGACGCTGGTCTATTCCACCTGCTCGCTGGAGCCCGAAGAGGGGGAGCTCCAGATCAACGCGCTGCTGCGACGGAACCCGGATGTGATCCGCGCCCCCATTGAGGAGAACGAGCCGGGCGTGCCGAAGGTGTGCATATCTCCCTCCGGGGACTTGCGAACGCTTCCCTGTCATCTCTACGATGAAGACTCTCGGCGTTCTGGGCTTGATGGGTTTTTTGCGGCCCGCCTCGTGCGTCGGAGCAAGTAGCGTTGGTTCGTGAAGGGCAGGCGGGGGTGTCGCAGTCGGTGGCAGAACGGGTCCAGCTCGCAGTGATGGCGGCTGGACAAGGCTTCGAATGGCTGCGCCGCCGTGCTGGTTGGCCAATGAGCCTTGTTGACCTCGTGGACCTCGGCGGCCCTGACCGCCTGGTGATCGCACCCCAGGACATCCGCACGGCCGACCCCACCATGGCCGCCGATATTTATGCGGGTTATTTCGCCTTCGCTGGTAAAATGGTGAACGCCCATGGGGTGTCGCCCTTCGAGGTCGCGCCCCCCTCGCCCGCCTGGGCGGCCAATCTCGCAGGCTTTGGCTGGCTGCGGCATCTGCGGGCGGCGGACACCGCGCTCGCCCGCGCCAATGGCCGCGTTCTCGTGGAAGACTGGATCGACACGCGTGGGCGCCCCTCGAACGCCATTGATTGGGAGCCCCGGGTCATCGCCCGCCGGTTGCTCTCCTGGCTGAGCCAATCGCCGCTCATCCTGGAAGGGGCTGACCGCCAGTTCTACAGCCGCTTCATGAAGAACATCAGCCGACAGGCCACGATCCTGCAGCGGCGCATGAACGAGGGACCTGGCGGAGAGACCCGGCTGCTGGTCCTGATCGCGCTCTCGGAGTTCAGTCTGTGCGCAGATGGGGTGAGCAGCCTGCAAACGCGCATGAGCCGCCTGCTGGACGAAGAGCTTGGGCGACAGATTCTGGGCGATGGCGGCCATATCGCCCGCAATCCCCAAACCATCATCGACCTGCTGCTCGATTTGCTTCCCCTCCGCCAGTCCTATGCGGCGCGTGGCGTGAGCGCGCCGCCGCAACTGCTAAACGCCATCGACCGCATGATGCCGATGCTGCGCCTCTTCCGCCATGGCGATGGATCCATCGCGCTCTTCAATGGCATGGGGCCCACGGCGCCCCATGACCTCGCGACCATCCTCGCCTATGACGACGCCCGTTCCGCGCCCCTCGCCAACGCCCCCTATAGCGGCTACCAGCGGCTGGAGACCGGCCCTGCGGTGTTGATCCTTGATGCGGGCGCCCCGCCCCCCGCCGAATATTCGAGCCGGGCCCACGCGGGATGCCTGTCCTTCGAATTTTCCTTCGAGACGCAGCGCCTCATCGTGAACTGCGGCGGCCCGAACGAGAGCAACGCCGACATGCGCGACATCGCGCGTTCGACCGCCGCCCATTCGACCGTGACCATGGCCGACACCTCCTCCTGCCAATACGCCAAGGCCGCAGGCCTCAAGCGATTGCAGGAAGGCCAGATCGTCAGCGGGCCGCGCAAGATCACGGTGAACCGGCAATCGGCGGAGGATTGCATCGCGATCGAAGCCAGCCATGACGGCTATGATCGCCAATTCGGCGTCATCCATAACCGCAGCCTCTTTCTGTCGATCGATGGCGAAAGGCTTGAGGGGGAAGACACGATCCTCGATTCCGGACGCAAGGTCTCCAACGCCTTGCTGGCTCGATATGCGATCAGGTTTCATCTGCACCCCAGCGTGCGCGCGCAGTTGAGAGAAGATCGGCAATCCGTGGATCTCTTCACGCCCTCAGGCCAGATCTGGACCTTCGAGTCCGAAGGTTATGAGATCGATATTGAGGAAAGCATCTTTTTCGCCGGTTCCCATGGCGTGGGCAGAACCGAGCAAATCGTCATTCACGCCAGCAGGCGCGACGAGGGGCCCATCAACTGGAGCCTCGTGAAGGCCTCCGCCGACTGACGACGCCTTTTTCAAAGGCCGCACATCGACGCATCAAAAAAGCGCCCGTTCCTTTCGAAACGGGCGCTCTGGAATTTTCATTTCAGGTTGAAAGCAGCGTCTATCGCCCGCCCAGACGGATGAGGGTGCGCGGCGCGCCCGCCACCCCAAGACCGCGGAAGGGCTTGCGCTCCACCGTGACGCCTTCGCTGCGCTCGAAGCGCGGCGTGAAGCCAGCGCTCTTGCGCTCGACCGTGACGGAAGGCTTGCGCTCGACCACGACCGCGCGCTGGGCGCCGGCCCTGTTGCTGGAGAAGGTGACTTCGGGAGCCGGGGCGCGTCTCGCCGCAGCCGCACGCACCGCCATCTTGGCCACGAGGTCGCGGGCCTCCTCGATGGGGGCGCCCATGAGTTCTGCTGCGAAGGCGGCTTGATCCTCGGCGTCGTCCATGAAGCCCTGGGCCGCCAGCACCGCCTCCTCAAGGGTCGGGGGGTCGTAGCGAACGCGAACGGGGGGACGGTTCTTCGCCTTGGAGGGGGTGGGGCGCATCGGCTTTTTCCGGTTTATCGGTTGGCTGAGGCGTTCGCGCCGCAGCAGGTCATTTGTGCATTGCACAATATAGCACTCAATCTCAGTACGCAACCAAATCAGAACTGGATTAAGGAACGGTGGACAAGTGACACGTCGGGTTTCGATTTTCCAGTCCCTTAGGCGGATTTCCCCGTGTTTCCCGCAATCTCTGGGCCAAGGCCGCCGCGCGCTGCTTTTGTCTCGGGCCGCATCGTGGTAAGCGCCCGCAAGCCCCTGACAGCAAGCTCCCAACAGAATGCAGGTTCCCATGGCCTCCGATCTTCGCCGCGTCTCCCGCGCCCTCCTGTCCGTCTCCGACAAGGCGGGCCTCGTCGATTTCGCCCGCGCCCTGAGCGCCCGGGGCATTGAACTGGTCTCGACGGGAGGCACCCGCAAGGCGCTGGCCGACGCGGGCTTGCCGGTGAAGGACGTCTCCGACCTCACGGGCTTTCCCGAGATGATGGATGGGCGCGTCAAGACCCTGCATCCCATCGTCCACGGCGGGTTGCTGGCCATCCGCGAAAACCCCGAGCACGAGGCGGCCATGCTGGCCCATGGCATCGGGCCCATCGACCTGCTGGTGGTCAATCTCTACCCCTTCGAGGCCACGGTCTCGAAAGGCGCGGGCTATGACGATTGCATCGAGAACATCGACATTGGCGGGCCCGCCATGATTCGCGGCGCGGCCAAGAACCATGGTGATGTGGCCGTGGTGGTCGAAGTCAGCGATTATCAGGCCGTGCTGGACACGCTGGAGGCCAACGCGGGCGCGACCACGCTCGCCCTTCGCAAGCATCTGGCTCAGAAGGCCTATGCGCGCACAGCCGCCTATGACGCGGCGATCTCCAACTGGTTCGCCGCGCAGATCGGCGAGGCCACACCGGACTATCGCGCCATGGGCGGCCAGCTCGCCGAGAAGATGCGCTATGGCGAGAACCCGCACCAGTCCGCAGGCTTCTACAAGACGCCCGAGCAGCGCTTCGGCGTCTCCACCGCCCGGCAGGTGCAGGGCAAGACCCTCTCCTACAACAATGTGAACGACACCGACGCCGCCTTCGAATGCGTGGCGGAATTCGACCCCGCCCGGACCGCCGCCGTCGCCATCATCAAGCACGCCAACCCCTGCGGCGTGGCGGAAGGCTTGAGCCTGCGCGACGCCTATGAAAAGGCCCTGCGCTGCGATCCCGTCTCCGCCTTTGGCGGCATCGTGGCGCTGAACCGCAAGCTCGACGCGGAGGCGGCGCTGGAGATCGTCAAGATCTTCACCGAGGTCATCATCGCCCCCGACGCGGACGAAGAAGCCATCCGCATCGTCGCGGGCAAGAAGAACCTGCGCCTGTTGCTGACAGGCAGCCTGCCCGATCCGCGCGCGCAAGGTCTCGTGCTGCGCACGGTGGCGGGCGGCATGCTGGTGCAGGGCCGCGACAATGCGGTGGTGGACGACATGGATCTGCGGGTCGTGACCAAACGCGCCCCCACGGCGCAGGAGCTGGAAGATCTGAAATTCGCCTTCCGCGTGGCCAAGCATGTGAAGTCCAACGCCATCGTCTACGCCCGCCAGGGCGCGACGGTGGGCGTGGGCGCGGGCCAGATGAGCCGGGTCGATTCCTCGCGCATCGCCGCCTGGAAGGCCTCGGAGGCCGCCAAAGCTGCGGGCCTTCTGGAGACCCTCGCCAAGGGTTCGGTGGTCGCCTCGGACGCCTTCTTCCCCTTCGCCGACGGCTTGCTGGCGGCGGCGGAGGCGGGCGCCACGGCTGTGATCCAGCCCGGCGGCTCCATGCGCGACGACGAGGTGATCAAGGCCGCCGACGAGGCCGGGCTCGCCATGGTGCTAACGGGACATCGTCACTTCAGACACTGACCCCAAAAAGAACCTTTCTGTTCATAAGACATTCACCAACAAGGCGTATTCGAGGGTATCCGCCCTCGGAAGGGCCAAGCTTGACCTTAATTGCGGCCAAGCTTGGCCATGATGGCCAGCGAAAAGTGAATGGGGCGGAAGAAACGCCCAACGGAACAGGAATTGACACCAATGCAGATCAGCACAACCAACGAGGTCGAAGGCGGGCGCGTTCTCTACCCCATCGGCCGCGTCCAGGCCGCCTCCTCCTGGCACGGGTCCGCAGTTGCGGACGACGCCGCCGACCAGCGCAAAGCCGCCCTTGAAGCCTTGATCGAGATGGCGCGGGAATTCGACGCCGACGCCATCATCGGCGTGGACTACGCCTTTGATGAAGTGAAGCATGGGGAGATGCTGGCGGTCCAACTGCGCCGCGTCTGCGCCACCGGCATCGCCGTGAAGCTGGCGAGCGCCGCCTAAACCTTCTCCAGCGGGCGGTGAGGCCCCGGCGGCAGGTCCACGCTGATGGCGTCCCCTGGCGCGATATCGCCGCCCGCGATCACAATGCCCATGACGCCGGATTTCATCTGGACACGGGGCTGGCTCTTGTCGATGAGCTGGCCCATCAGCCCCGGCTGGAACTTGTCGATCTGCGTGCAGGGATTGCGCAGACCGGTGATCTCCACCACCGCCGTGCCGATGCGCAGCCTTGCGCCCGTGGGTAGATCGAGCAGGGCGAGGCCCCGCGTGGTGACGTTCTCGCCGAGATCGCCGGGGTTCACGACAAAGCCCGCCTGCGCCAGCTCCTCGAACAATTCCGCATGCATGAGATGCACCTGCCGCAGATTGGGCGCGAGCGGGTTTTTCCGCATGTGATAAGTGTGCTGCACCGTGACGCCCATATGGGCGTCGCCCTCCACGCCCAGCCCTTCGAGCAGGCGGATCGACATTTCATTGGGCTTGCTGAAGCGATGGCCCCGCGCCCGGCTCACGGCGACGACGCTGGGGCTGTTCTTGTCTTGCGTCACAGGCTCTTCTCCCGCGCTCAAACGTCGCTCGCCGCCAATTGCGCCGCCTGATGTTCGGTGATCAGCGGGTCGATCACATCATCCAGCGCTTCGCCGGTGATGATCTTGTCGAGCTTGTAGAGCGTGAGGTTGATGCGGTGATCGGTCAAGCGCCCCTGGGGAAAATTATAGGTGCGGATGCGCTCGGAGCGGTCGCCCGAGCCCACCTGCGACTTGCGGTCGGCGGCGCGCTCTGAATCCAGCTTCTGCCTTTGCATGTCATAGAGCCGCGCCTTCAAGAGGCCCATGGCCCGGGCGCGGTTCTTGTGCTGGGAGCGCTCGTCCTGCACGAAGACGATGGTGTTGGTGGGGAGATGGGTGATGCGGATCGCCGATTCCGTCTTGTTCACATGCTGGCCGCCCGCCCCTTGGGCGCGCATGGTGTCGATCTTAAGATCGGCCTCGTTGATGTCGATGTCCACATCCTGCGCCTCGGGCAGAACGGCCACCGTCGCCGCTGACGTATGGATGCGCCCCTGGGTTTCCGTTGCGGGCACCCGCTGCACCCGGTGCACGCCCGACTCGAATTTCAGCTTCGCGAAGACGCCGCGCCCCGAGACGCTGGCGATGACTTCCTTGAAGCCGCCTGCGGTCCCCTCGCTGGCTGACAAAAGCTCGACCTTCCAGCCCTTGGCCTGCGCATAGCGCTCATACATGCGATAGAGATCGCCCGCGAAGATCGCGGCCTCGTCGCCGCCCGTACCCGCGCGCAATTCGAGGATGGCGCCGCCCTCGTCCGCCGCATCCTTGGGCAGCAGCGCGATGCGGATCTGCTGCTCGAGATCTTCGACGCGCGTTTGCGCCTCGCCTTTCTCCATCTCCGCCAATTCGCGCATCTCTGCGTCCAGCGCGGGATCGGCGAGCATGGCGTCCACGCCCGCCAATTCATCCTGCGATTGGCGCCAGGCGCGGATGGCGTCGACGATGTCGTTGAGGTCGGCGAGTTCGCGCGAGAGGATCGCGAAGTCGGGCCCGCTCACCCCCTCGGCGAGACGCGCCGATAGTTCCTCGTGGCGACGCATGATGAGGTTGAGTTTGTCGGCTGGCAGCATGAGGGACTCGATGGGTCGGCGGAGGGAAAACGGCGGATGACGTCGGGACTATGCGCAGCTAGAGCGGCACGCCCTTGGCCTCCGCATAGGCCCGCAGCTCCTCCCGGATCGAGGCCGCCCCATCCCTGCGCGCGAGCAATTGCTCCATGAGCGCGCGCAACTCTCCCTCATGGATCGCCATGACCATGGCCTTCACCGGGCCTATGGAGGACGGCGTCATGGACAGGCCGCGATAGCCCACGCCGATCAGCGCCATGGCCTCCAGCGGACGCCCGCCGATCTCGCCGCACAGGGTCACCGGCGTCCCCGTGACGGCGGCCTTGTCGGTGATGGATTTCAAGGCGCGCAGCACGGGCGCGCAGAGGGGATCGAAGCGGTTCGACACACGCTTGTTGTCGCGGTCGGCGGCGAAGAGATATTGCACGAGATCGTTGGAGCCCACGGACAGGAAATCGACCCGCTCCAGGATCTCGTCGAGCTGCCAGAGAATGGAGGGCACCTCCACCATCACGCCAAGTTTGACGGCGATGGGCAGTTCGTGGCCGTGGCGCTGGAGATGGGCGATCTCGCGGTGAACCAGCGCCCTTGCTGCGTCGAATTCCTGCGCATGGGCCACCATGGGGAACATGATGCGCATCTCGCGGCCCGCTCCCGCGCGCAGCATGGCGCGCAACTGGGAGCGCAGCAGGCCCGGACGGTCGAGCCCGATGCGGATGGCGCGCCAGCCAAGAGCCGGGTTCTCCTCCTCGAAGGTCTGCATATACGGCAGGATCTTGTCGCCGCCGATATCGAGGGTGCGGAAGGTCACCTTGCGTTCGCCCACCGCCTCCATGACGGCGCGGTAGAGGGCGATCTGGGCGCTCATGCGCGGAAACTGCGAGGCCACCATGAACTGCAGCTCGGTCCGGAACAGGCCGATGGAGACGGCGCCCGTCTCCTCCACATGGGGCAGATCCACCAGCAGGCCCGCGTTCATGTGCAGATCGACGGTCACGCCATCCAGGGTTTGCGACGGGGCGTCGCGCAGCTTGCGATATTGCTCCTGCCTGCGGGCGCGCAGGCGGGCTTTCTCGCCATAGGCCGCCTCCACATCGGCGGGCGGGCGCAGTTGCACCTCGCCGCTGGAGCCATCGACGATGATGGCGTCGCCCTGCTCCACGAGGTCCGTGATATTGGCGATCTCGCCCACTGCGGGAATGCCGAGCGCCCGGGCCACGATGGCCACATGGCTGGAGGGACCGCCCTCTTCCAGAACGAGGCCACGTAGCTTCTTGCGGTCATAATCGAGCAGGGCCGCCGGACCCATGGTGCGCGCCACCAGAATGGCGTTGTCGGGCAGATCCTCATTGGCGGTGACGAAGGGCTGGCCGGTGAGCTGATGCAGCAGGCGGTTGGCGAGATCATCGAGATCGTGCAGGCGCTCGCGCATATAGGGATCGGTGCGGCGCTGCAGCTTGGCGCGGGCGTCGTTCTGCACGCGCTCGACGGCGGCCTCCGCCGTGAGGCCCGTCATGACGGCCTCGCGCAGGCGCCGCAGCCAGCCCTGATCATGGGCGAACATGCGGAAGGTCTCCAGCACCTCGCGATGCTCGCCCGGGCCCGCCTGGTCGCCCCGATCAATGAGCTTGTCAATGGACTCGCGCACCTCATTGATGGCGTTGGCGAGGCGACTCTCCTCCTTCTGGAGGTCTTCGGCCACGATCTGCTTCACCACCACGCGCGGCTCATGCAAGATCACATGGCCCAGGCCCACGCCTTCGGCGATGGCGGCGCCCGTGAGGGCGATAGGGCGGCGCAGGGCGATCTCGGCGCCGGGCCGCACGATGGACTGCAGCTCGCCCGAGGCGATCATCTCCGCGATGAGCATCGCGGTGGTCTGGAGAACCTCGATCTCCTCCTCGGAATAGGTGCGGCGGGCGCGGTTCTGCACCACCAGCACCCCCAGCGTATTGCCGCCCCGCAGGATCGGCACGCCAAGGAAGGAATGGTAGATCTCTTCGCCCGTCTCCGGCTTGTAGGAGAAGGCGGGATGGGACTGGGCGTCAGCCAGCGCCAAAGGCTCGGCGCTCTCGGCGATGAGGCCCACGAGGCCCTCCCCCGCGCGCATGGTCGTCAGATGCACCGCCTCGCGGTTGAGGCCCTCGGTGGCGAAGAGTTCGAGGCGACCGTCCGAGCGCAGCACATAGACCGAGCAGACCTCGG
>CAMDOY010000003.1 GCA_945903655.1 Rhizobium sp. Q54
CGGCGCTGAGGCGCGTGGCCTTGCGGGAAAGCCCTGCCGTCGCGCGGCGCAGGGCCGCGCCAATCAAGCGCGTTATCCTCATCTTGGAAATCCTTTGGCCGGGTCACACCGGCGTCTTGTTCGCGTTCAGTTGGCGATCAGCGGCGCAACATCGAGCGCGGAGAGTTTCATGACCAGATTGAGCCCATACCATGCGCCCAGCACGAGGGCAAAACCAGAGAGGGAAGCGAGGGCTTCCAGTAGTCCCTGACGGTGCTCGAAAAGGCGCTCGCACCTCGCGGAAGCGTCGGAGCGGGATGAAGCGGGCATGGAGGCTAAACCACTGGACATCGAACTTCTCCTGGCCGGTTTAGGGGAACGGGAGGCGCTGTGGGCGCCTCCCGAATGATTGGAGACACTAATCAGATCAGATCAGGACTTGCCGCCGCACTTGCCGGTCTTCACGTTGAAGTTGCCGCAAGAGAGGGGCTTGCGCCAATCGGCGATCAGATCCTTGGAGCCTTCCAGATAGGGGGACCATTCCTGAGCCACCACGGTGCCGGAAGTCTGCCACACCGTGTTGATCTGGCCGTCCGCCTGGATTTCACCGATCAGCACCGGCTTGGTGATGTGGTGGTTCGGCATCATCGCGGAATAGCCGCCGGTCAGGTTCGGCACGGAGATGCCAACCATCGCGTCGATCACGGCGTCCGTGTCGGTGGTGCCGGCCTTTTCGATGGCCTTGATCCACATGTTGAAGCCGATCACATGGGCTTCCATGGGGTCATTGGTCACGCGCTTCGGATTCTTGGTGAAGGCCTTCCACTTGGCGATGAACTCCTTGTTGGTGGCGTCGTCGATGGACTGGAAGTAATTCCAGGCGGCGAGATGGCCAACGAGGGGCTTGGTGTCGAGACCGGCAAGCTCTTCTTCACCAACCGAGAAGGCGACGACAGGAATGTCGGTGGCCTTCAGGCCAGCGTTGCCGAGTTCCTTGTAGAAAGGCACGTTCGCGTCGCCGTTGATGGTGGAGACCACGGCGGTCTTCTTGCCAGCCGAGCCGAACTTCTTGATGTCTGACACGATGGTCTGCCAATCGGAATGACCGAAGGGCGTGTAGTTGATCATGATGTCTTCGGCCTTCACGCCCTTGGCCTTCAGATAGGCCTCGAGGATCTTGTTGGTGGTGCGGGGATAGACATAGTCGGTGCCCGCGAGGACCCAGCGCTTCACCGAGCCGCCTTCGGCGCTCATCAGGTAATCAACGGCGGGAATGGCCTGCTGGTTGGGGGCTGCGCCGGTGTAGAATACGTTGCGCTGGGACTCTTCACCCTCGTATTGCACGGGGTAGAACAGAATGGAGTTCAGCTCTTCGAAGACCGGCAGCACGGACTTGCGGGAAGACGAGGTCCAGCAGCCGAACACGGCGGCGACCTTTTCCTTGGCCACGAGATCGCGGGCCTTTTCGGCGAACAGCGGCCAGTTGGACGCGGGATCGACGACAACCGCCTCGAGCTTCTTGCCGAGAACGCCGCCCTTCTTGTTCTGATCCTCGATGAGCATCAGCATGACGTCCTTCAGCGTGGTCTCGCTGATGGCCATGGTGCCGGAGAGGGAGTGGAGAATGCCAACCTTGATGGTGTCGGCCGCCTGGGCGCCGAACGAGGCCAGCGCAAAAGCGCCGCCGACAATTGCGCTGGTGGCGCGAAGCATGGACCGACGAGAGAAAATCATACGCATCCCCATTTGTTTCGCCGCGCCCCCTGGGCATGGCCGTTCGAAAAAGTCCTCAGTGGGACGCAGGAGCATATGCAGCAGGTGTGCCAAGTGGCCCTGTGCTGCAACAGCAGGGGTTTTAAATGGAGGATTCGGGTTATGGAGAGATGCATAAAAGGGCGGCTGATTAAAAATGAGGCACGGGCTGGATTTGCGCTTGCCTGTCCCAAAACGAGATTGCCTATTCTTTCACCATTGCCAAAGTGCGTGGACAAGACCTCTGGTCAGGCTAACATGCCCGCATAAATTTGATTTGGAGGAAATCATGCTGATCGCACGACGGTGTTTCATCGCGGGTCTGGCCATGGCCATGGCCACCATGACATCCGCCTTCGCTCAATCTCTGGGCGAAGTGGAAATCAGGGCTAATGTGGAATATGGCCGCCACGATGGCGAGGCCCTGCTGGGCGACGCCTATATGCCCAAGGCGCCGGGCAAATATCCGGCGGTCATAGCGGTGCATGGGGGCGGCTGGCAGGGCGGCTCGAAGTCCGCCTACCGGTTTCTGGGCCCATGGCTCGCCCAGCGCGGCTATGTGGTCTTCTCCATCGACTATCGTCTGGTGAAGCCGGGCAAGAAGATGTTCCCCGAATCCGTGCATGATGTGCGGGCAGGTGTGCAATTTGTTCGCAGCCAGGCCGCCCAGCTCAAGGTGGATCCGGATCTGATCGCCCTGATGGGAGATTCGGCAGGCGCTCATCTGGCGGCGCTTGCAGCTCTGGGGGGCGAGGCCTTCGCAGGGGCCTACAAGGACGACCCCTATGCCGCAGTGAGCGCCCGTGTGAAGGCCCTGATCCCCATCTATGGCGTGTTCGACATGGCCCAGCAGTGGGATCACGACCTCTTGAACCGGCCGGGCGACAACATCGCCGAGAAATATCTGGGCGCGCCGCCTTCGGTGGATCGCAAGCTCTATTTTGACGCCTCGCCGCTCAGTTACGCCGTGAAATCCGCCGCTGGCGTGTCAGTGCTTCTGGCCAATGGCACGGAGGACGATGTGGTGGACCGCGCGCAGACGGACGCTTTCTTTCTGGCTCTCAAGCAGGCGGGTAATTTCGTGCGGCGGTACGTGATGCAGGGGGCTGGGCACTATTGGCTCACCGAACCCCTCGACGAGCCCGGCAGCTTTTCAGCCTTCTTCGCCCCCCGCCTCCTGCGGTTTCTGGGCGAGCGGCTCTGAACCGCTGGAAAGGGACGCGGCTCTGGGTTAGGGTTCGCCTGACAGGGGCGTGCGCTTGCGCCCCCGCTTGAAGGGCGCCACAGCCGCGTTCACAGGAGGAAACCCATGTTCGGCCGCTTGAGCCTGTCTTTCATCATGGCCTGCGCCTTCGCTTGCGGGGCCGCGCGCGCCCAGAGTCCCGCCGATTTCTACAGGGGCAAGACAGTCAGCATCATTGTGGGGTTTGGCGCGGGCGGCGGCTATGACCTCTATGCGCGCCTGCTGGGCCGCTTCATGGGCGAGCATATCCCCGGCAAGCCCAATGTCATCGTGCAGAACATGGATGGCGCGGGCAGCGTGCGCGCCGCCAATTTCGTCTATGCGGTCGGGGCGAAGGACGGCACGGTGATCGCCGCCGTCAACCAGAACATGCCGATGTATCAACTGCTGGGCGGCAAGGCCGCGCAGTTCGTGGCCGCCAGAATGGTCTGGCTGGGGTCCATGGGCGGCTCCAACGGGCTGCTCTACACCTGGCACACAAGCCCGGTGAGGAGCATCGAGGAGGCCAAGCGCACCGAGGTGAAGCTGGGCGGCACGGGCACCAATTCGGACTCCCACATCTTCCCCACCCTCATCAACAATCTGCTGGGCACCAAATTCAAGGTCATAAACGGCTATGCCGGCGGCAGCAAGGAAGTGCATCTGGCGCTGGAGCGCGGCGAGGTCGAGGGGCGCGGCGGCAACGCCTGGGCGAGCCTGACCAGCAGCAATCGCGACTGGATCGACCAGAAGAAGCTCAACATCCTCGTGCAGATCGGCTTCACGCCAGAGGCTGAGATCGCCCATGTGCCCATGCTGCAGGACCTCGTAACCAACGACCGCGACCGGCAGATCGTCGATCTCGTGTCCCTGCCCACGGTGCTGGGCTACGCCCACTGGGTCGCGCCCGAGGTTCCCGCCGACCGCGTGGCGGCGCTGCGCAGCGCCTATGCGGCGACCCTGAAGGATCCCGCCTTTCTGGCGGAGGCCCGCAGACTCGGCATGTTGCTGCGTCCCGCGACCGGCGCCGAGGTGGAGGCGCAGGTGGCCAAGGTCGCCTCGACGCCAAAGCCCGTGCTGGAGGAAGCTGCGCGCGTGCTGGAATGGAAAGACTGAAACCTAACAGGAGAGGAGAGCATGGATATTTTCGTGGCGAAGAAATCAGAGTTCAAGAACGGCGATCGGCGCATCGTGCAATCGGCGCGCGGCGAGATCGGCGTGTTCCATCACGAGGGCGCATTCTTCGCCTACGCGAACACCTGCCTGCATTCGGGCGGTCCCGCCTGCGAGGGGCTCCTGATGCCCAAGGTCGTGGACATCATCGCCGAAGACCGCACCTATCAGGGCCAGGAATTCGACGAGACCGAGACCCATTTCGTCTGCCCGTGGCATGGCTGGGAATATGACATCAAGACCGGCCAGAGCATCGGCGACCGGCGCCAATTCTTACGCAAATATGAGGTCGTCGAGCGCGGCGACGATGTTTTCGTCATCGCCTGAGCGGAGAAGATCATGAACGCCAACACCCCCATCAATAATGTCCGCGAAGTGCGGTTCGACGAATTCTCCTCCTCTGGTTCGCTCAGCAAGGCGTCCGAGCAGGCGCACAAGCGCAACTACAAGGACTTTCTGATCGTCGATGTGGACTCCCATCACTACGAGAGCGAGTCCTACGGCGAGATTTTCAAATATATCGAAAATCCCGTGATCCGCCGTCAGGCGCTGGAGTCAGCCAGCCGCGGCGGGCGCTCCAGCATGCTCGGCGGCTCCGTGGGCTATCAGGACATCGGCGGGCGCATCACCCGCCATTGGCTGCGCAAGCACGAGAAGACCGAGGGGCCGGAGCATCGCGACGTCACCACGACCCTGCGCTGGATGGACGCCATGGGCGTTGATTACGCCTGCCTCTTCCCCACGCCCATGCTGTTCCTGGGGACGCATCCGCAGGTGGAGATCGAGGTCGCCATGGCGCGGGCCTATAACCGCTGGCTCTGCGACACCATTCTGGAGCATGAACCGCGCATCATCTCCATGCTCTATTTGCCATTCAACGATCCCGACGCCACCTATCAGATGGTGAAGGATTTCGGCCACCGCAAGGGCGTGAAGGGCTTCATGGTCACAGCGCCGCGCTACAAGCCCGTGCATGACAACGCCTATATGAAGACCTATCGCCTGCTGGAGGAGATGGGCCTGCCGATCTCCTTCCATGCGGCCTATAACTGGAACGATCAGTCGTTGCAGCTCACCAACCGCTTCATCGGCGTGCATGCGCTGGGCTTCATGTGGTTCAACATGGTGCATATGACGAACTGGGTGGTGAATGGTCTGCCCGAGCGCTTCCCCAAGCTGAAGGTCATGTGGATCGAAAGCGGGCTCACCTGGGCCTATAGCCTGATGCAGCGCCTCGACCATTCCTACAAGATGCGCACTTCCGATTGCCCCGCCCTCAAGCGCAAGCCCAGCGAATATATGCGCGAGATGTATTTCTCGTCGCAGCCCATGGAAATGCCCGATGATCCCTCGATCCTTGAAGCCACTTTCAAGATGATCAATGCGGAGACGCAGCTGGTCTGGTCGTCCGATTATCCCCATTGGGATTTCGATCTGCCGGGCGTGATCTATGATCTGCCCTTCCTGAACGAGCAGGCGAAGCGCAATATCCTGGGCGGCAATGCGGCGAAACTCTTCAATCTGGATCCCAAGCCGGTGAAGACCATACCGCCGGTCGGCGCCTTCAAATAAGACAAAGGCCGGAGCGAAAACTCCGGCCTTTTTCATCTGGCTTACTGTGCGCCGCCCTGCTTGGCGCGCCAGCTTTCAAACTCGCGAAACAATTGTTCGCGCTGGGCCTTGGTGCGCGGACCCTTGGATCCCAGTTGATCGACAAAGACTTCGAAATCCGTCTTGGCGGCGGGCGCGGCTTTGTCGCTGGCCACCGGTTGCTTCACCAGTTCCTCCGCAACGCTGAAGCGCGTCCAGCCTGGCACGGAGGCGGTGGGGTTCACCTCGCGCCACTTGGGCGAGGCGGGGTCGGCCTGCAGCTTGTCCCATTTAGCGAACAATTGGCGGGTGAAGCGATCAAGCCTGCGATAATGATCGTTACCCTTTGGCCAGTTATAAGCCGCGAGCACGGTGGGCACTGCGATGGTCTCGACCCTCTCGCCGGGCGCGATGAGGGTCGGGTAATCCTTGTTGTTGAGTTCGCCGATGGTGTAGATGTCGTCGAACAGTTTCATGCCGGGAATGGCGAGAAAATGCAGGCCGCTGCCTGCGGGCAGTTTCGCCAGTTGGTCGATGGGCTTGCCCACCACGCGCACGATGGCCGCGATCTCGCCGCGCTTCAATTGCTCGAGCCCGCTGGTGTGATCAATGAGCAGCGGCTGATACTCGATGCCCAGACGTTGCAGAATGATGGGCCCGGTGAGCGTCGCCGAATTGCCCGGCGGGCCGAAGCTGATCTTCTTGCCGCGCAGATCCTCGAAGGTCCTGATCTCCGGCCCCGCCAGCACATGCAGCTCCGTATTATAAAGGCGCATGATGTAATGGATGCGCTGCTGCAGGTTCGGAATTTTTCTTTGGGTGCGAAAATATTCGAAGACGTCCGATTGCGTGAAAGCGATGTCCACGCCGCGCAGATAAAGCAGATCCTCAAGATTTGACGAGGCGCCATAGGCGAGCATGGGCAGAACCCGCAGATTGTCGCCATCGTCAAGCGCGCGTTGAATGTCCGAGGCGAGGCGCGGATAAAGGCCCTCAAGCTGGCCGGATTCAAGCCCGATGGTCCATTCGTTGCGCTTGGCCCGGAACTCGGCTTCGGAGCTTGGTGTTGGCGCCTTGGGCGCAGGCGTTTGTGCTGTGGCGGTGAAGGCTGTCAGACAATCCGCGATGACGCAGCTGAGCCGGGTGATGATATGAGACATGATATAACCCGATTGGCCCCTTGGTCTTCTTTCATCTGAATAATGCGTTCAAATTAAGAGTTGAGCTGTAAATAATTTTTGGCGGCGCTTCAATAAGCCACGACGCCGCGCCACATGAGGTTATCACATCAGCGGCTGCAAGCAGTCGCGCATGAGGACTGCAATGTCACATTCACAATTCACGAGACGCCACCTGCTGGGTTCAGCTGGCGCCGCCGCCACGCTTTCCATGCCTTTTGTTTCCAGTATCGCGCGCGCGGCGACGCCGCAGTGGACAGCGAGGCAGTTTCACAACCAGCCTGCCGCGAGCCCCCTGAATGAGGCCCTCGTCAAGCTCTGGGAGAAGGTGGCGAAGGAAACAAAGGGTAGACTTATCGTCACGGTCTATCCGCAAAACAATGGCATTGCGGGCTCTGATCCTGCTGCACTCGAAATGCTGCGCAAGGGCGAGCTTGAGTTTTACACGTTGCTGGCAGGCATCCTGTCCAATGCGGTTCCGGCCATGGACATTCAGGGCATGCCCTTCGCGTTCAAGCGTTCCGAGCAGATCCACAGCGCCATGGACGGCGAGCTTGGCGTCTATCTGCGCGCTGAGTGCAAGACCAAGGGCATTTATCTTTTCCCCCATGGCCTCCTCGAAAACGGCTTTCGCGATCTCAACACGGTGACGCGCCGGGTGCGCGTCGCTGACGATATGGCGGGCCTGCGCGTGCGCGTGCCCGATGGGCAGATCTTCCGCGATCTCTTCACCACGCTGGGCGCGCAGCCTGTCACCCTCAATATCAACAAGCTCTACGATGGCTTGAAAAACGGCGAGGTGGACGCGCAGGAAAATCCCCTCGTCATCTGCGAGACAAACAAGCTTTACGAAGTCACGAAGTTCATCTCCACGACCCATCACTCCTGGTCAGGGTTCAACCTGCTGGGCAACGACGCCTTCTGGAATTCATTGCCCGACGACATCCGCAAGATCGTCGCGCGTAACGTCACGACAGAGGTGGCGGCTCAGCGGCGCGTCACCATGGCGCTGAACAAGGCGCTTGTCGCCAAACTCACCGGGCGCGGCATGACCTTTGATCAGCCTGACATCGCCACATTCAAGGCGAAACTTGCGGGCGGGTTTTATCCGCGCTGGAAACAGCAGGTGGGCGCAAAGGCCTGGACGCTATTGGAGAAGACGAGTGGGCGCATCGGCTGAGCCTCATGCCGCACGCCATTCACCGCTATCGACAAGATAGCTGATCGGGATTTCGATCCGCCAGATCACGCCCTCGCTCGCGAAGGAAAGGCTCGCCTGTCCTTCGAGGGCTTGCGAGGTCAGCCGTTCCAGTACGGTCTGGCCAAATCCTTTGCGCTTGGGCGTTTTCACCCGTGGCCCGCCGCATTCGCGCCATTCCAGCGCGAATGTGCCTTCCGCTGTGGCGCCCCAGTTGATGGCAACGCGTCCTGTCGCGCCTGAAAGGGCGCCATATTTGGAAGCGTTGGTGGCGAGTTCATGGAGGGCGAGGCCAATGTTCTGCGCCGCCTTTGGATCCACGATCACATCGGGTCCCTCCAGCGTCACGCGTGTTTTGTCGTCTTCCATGAAGGGTTCGAGATGGGACTTGATCAACTCGCGGATCGGCGCCCCGCGCCAGTTTTGCTGAATAAGAAGATCGTGAGAATGAGCGAGGCCCTGGAGGCGCTGGGTGAAGCGCGCGTTGAATTCGGGCAGGGCCGGTGAATTGCGCGCGGTCTGCGCAGCCATGGACAGAATGATCGCCAGAAGATTTTTGGATCTATGCGCCAGTTCGCGCATGACGAGCCGCATCTGCTCTTCATGCTGGCGCTGCTGGGTGATGTCGCGATGGATCGCCGAGAGCCCGATGATGTCGCCTTGCACATCGCGCAGCGGCGCACCGCTGATCGCCACTTCCACAAGGCGACCATCCTTGCGCTGGCGTTGCGTTTCAAAGAAGACCATCTCGCCACGCAGCACCGCAGCGAACATGGCCTGGGATTCCGCGCGCTTATCCTGCGGCATGATCATGCTGATGGGCTGATTGAGCGCCTCCTCGGCGCTGTAGCCATAAAGCGTTTCCGACGCCGGATTCCAGCTGGAGATGAGTCCTTCGCGCGTCACGCTGAAGATGGGGTCGCGTGATTGCCGCACCAGTGACGCCAGCATGGCGTCATTGGCCTCGAAGCGTCGGCGTCGGCGCAGATCGCGAATGATGAAGGAGAGGGCGATGATCTTGTCTTGCCGATCTCGTACGGGCGCCGCTCCGACGGAGACCTCCACGCGCCTGCCCTGATGGTCCAGCAGTTCGAGCTCCATCTGGAATGGCTCAGCCTTCATGGCGCGCGCCATCAGCTCGCGCCCCTTCTCATTCGCCATGTCCGTGACAAGCGCGAGCATGGGTTGGCCCGTCGCGTCGTGGGCGCTCCACCCCAGCAGGCGTTGCGCGCCGTCGTTCCAGGTCTGGATGACGCCTTGGGGCGAGGTGCTGACGATGGCGTCGCGCGAGAAAGAGATCAGCGCCGCCAGCAACGCTTCGGAATCGCGTTTGGCCTGTGTGTGAGGTTGGTCCGGTTCAGGAACGGTTGAGGTCATGCCGCCTGGCGCCTATGGGGCAAGCCTGAGGGTCGCAGCCTCAAACCTGCGGATCGCATCTGTCGCTATGGAGAAGACGCCTGTTGCGCGGAACTTTCAAGCGAGGGCTTGGCGGCGATTGTTTGGCGGCGCCGCAGGGCGCGGGCATTTTGTTGGATAAAAATTTATTGCAGCGTCAGCGCGGCGGAAAAAGAAAATGGCCGCGCTCGATCAAGCGCGGCCATCGAAGGTCAGGCGACCCTGAGATTGATCAGAGCGCCGCAGCGCGGGCGAGGTCGCCAGCGTCGGCCAGATCTTCCATCTTCCAGCACATTTCGCGCAGGGCGTCGGCGCGCTCCACGGGGAGCACATCGCGCGCCAGGCTGTCGAATTTGGCCACGAGCTGTTCGCGGCTCATGGGCTTCTCGATGCTGCCGATGGCGTGCTCCACATGCTTCTTCAGCACGCGGCCGTCGTTGAGGGTGATGGTGACATAGACTTCATCTTCGTTGATGTCGTCCTTCGCCACGGCCTCCACCTTGTCGCGCAGGGTCATCACGCGGGGATCACGCACGGTGTCGTCGCCATATTCATTCTCGCCCGCCGCCCCATAGATGATGGCCGCCGCGCAGGAATGATAGACGCTGAACTTGCCTTCAAGGCCGGTCTGCGGCGTCTTCTTGCCTGTGAGTTCCAGCACGAGGGGATCGACGATCAGATCGATCTTCGCGATGTCTTCCGCCTTCAGGCCATGCTCGTTGCGCAGCTGGATGCAGCCATCGATGGAGGGATGGATGACGATGCCGCAGGCGAAGGGCTTGTAGGAGTTGAGCGCGGTCTCCCAGACCTTGCCGAGATCGCGCGTGATCTCGTCGAAGTCGCGCGACACGGACATCACATGGGCGAAGCCGCGGGGGGCTTCGAGCACGCGGTTGGAGCTGGTGAAGTTCTGCTTGGCGAGCAGCGCGGAAGCGATGCCGTTCTGCGCGGCGCGGCCGGGATGGAAGCTCTTGCACATGGTGCCGAACATCTCGCGGAAGCCTGCGGACTGCGTGCCCGCAATGCCCAGCGCCCAGGTCATCTGCTGCTCGTCGAGGCCCAGCATCTTGCCGACGGCGGCGGCGGCGCCGAACACGCCGGCGGTGCCGGTGATGTGCCAGCCTATGTCATAATGCGCCGGATAGACGGCGTTGCCGATGCGGCATTCCACTTCAATGCCGATGATGAAGGCGTGCAGCAACTCGGCGCCGCTCAGCGGCTGATATTCCGCCATGGCCAGAACCGCCGAGGCGATGGGGCCGGCGGGATGGATGATGGTCTTGAGGTGGGTGTCGTCGAAGTCGAAGACATGGCTGGACATGCCGTTGAGCAGCGCGGCGTGCATCACGTCGAAATGCTCGCGGCGACCAATGATGGTGGCCTGCCCGGGGCCTGCGAAGGGGGCGAGGGCGGCGATGGCGCGATCCAGCGTCTCATGAGCCGAGCCGCCCACGGCGCAACCCATCCAGTTCAGGAAGGAGGAGACGCCGGACTTGCGGACGTCAGCGGGAATATCCGCGAGGCGCGAGCCCACGATCCAGCGGGCGAGCGTGCGGGTGACTTCTTGCGACATGGCGGTTTCCTTCGGGCTGTGTTCGAAATCGTTTGGCGTGAGGGGTCTGGCGCAGGCGCGCGCCCCTCCAGCCTTCACCGGGGGGCATAGCCACATTGGCGCTGAGGGGCAAGGGCGGTGCTTGCGGCGCATTGCATGTGCGGGCCTGCGGTTTATGCTGGGGCAAATCAAAGATCGTCTTGAGGAAGCGCCGCCCGCATGGATCAGACCCCTCCCGTCCCGCTCGGCGCCATCTATGGCCTTTTTTTCCGCATAGGGCTTTTCAGCTTCGGCGGCCAGCTCACCAGCTGGATTCATCGAGAGGTCGTGCTTGTGCGTGGCTGGATGACCAATGAGGAGTTTCTGTCGGGCATGGCGCTCTCGCAGATCCTCCCGGGGGTCAATTCCACCAATACGGCGGTCTTCGTGGGTCAGCGCCTACGCGGGGTCTGGGGGGCGACGGTGGCCATCACGGCCATGCTCACGGGGCCCTTCTTCGCGGTGATTCTGGCGGGGATCTTCTACAAATGGGTGGTCGGCTGGGACGGGGTGCAGTCGATCATGGAGGGCGTGGCGGCGGTCGCGCTGGGCATGCTGGCGCGCATGGGGATTTCCGCCGGGCGGGGCGTCACCAAGGGGTGGGCGCCTGCGCTCGCCATGCTCGTCACCTTCGTGGGGGTCGGCGTGTTGCGCTGGCCCATGCTGGGGGTGGTGGCGGTCGTGGCGCCCATCAGCGTTCTTGTTTCCTATTATCAGGTGCGCAGCGATGAAGGATGAGAACATCTATCTCGCGCTGGTGGTGATCCTCGCCCCCCTGTCCATCGCCGCCATCGGCGGGGCGACAGGCATCTACGCGCCCCTGCAGCATGAGACCGTGGAGCTGCGGTCCTGGCTCACGGCGCGCGAATTCATCGATCTCTTCGCTATCGCCCGGCTGGCGCCGGGGCCGGGCTCCATGCTGGCGCCGCTCATCGGCTGGAAGGTGGCGGGGATCAGCGGCGCCCTGCTGGCGACGGTGGCGCTCTATCTGCCCTCATCGGTGCTCTGCTATGGCGCGGCGCGGGTCTGGAACCGCCATCGCGGCAAGCCCTGGCACCGGGCCATCGAGTCCGGCCTCTCGCCGGTGGCGGCGGGGCTGATTTTTTCTGGCATTCTGGCGCTTTTGCGACTGGGAGAGACCGGGCCGCTCAGCTGGTTCACCGTCGCGTTGGTCGCCGGGCTTTTGATGTGGCGGCCGAAGCTGCATCCCTTGCTTTTGATCGGCTGTGGGGCGCTGGTGTTTTTCCTGCTGCACGTTGCGGGGGCATGACGCCCAGCGCCTCCGCCGAAAGCCAGAAGACCTCGCCCGCGCTCTCCTGCGTGTCGAGCCACAGGAAGGGCAGGTCCGGGAAGTCGCTTTCGAGGATCTCGCGATCCTCGCCAATCTCGCAGATCATGCCGCCGCCGACCTCCAGATGGTCGGGCGCCGCCAGAATGAGGCTTCGCACGAGATCAAGCCCATCGCCCCCGCCCGCCAGCGCCATGGCGGGCTCGGCGGCGAATTCGGGGGGCAGCTCGCCCATGACCTCTTCGCCCACATAGGGCGGATTGGTGATGATGAGATCATAGCGCCGCCCCTTGAGAGGCGTGAAGAGATCGCCATGGAAGAGGCTGATGCGCTCGCCCTCGCCGCTGGCCTCCACATTGATTTTCGCCACTTCGAGCGCCGCTTCCGACAGGTCGACCGCGTCGACCTCCGCCATGGGGAAATGCTTGGCCGCCAGCACCGCGAGGCACCCCGAGCCCGTGCACAGGTCCAGCACGCTGCGCACTGCGAAGGGATCCTTGACCAGCGACCCCGGCCCGCCCGCGAAAAGATCGCTCCGCAGCAACTCCCCGATGAAGGAGCGCGGCACGATGACCCGCTCGTCCACATAGAAGGGCTGGGAGCCCACATAGGCCTTGTTGAGCAGATAGGAGGCGGGCTTGCGGGTGGAAATGCGGGCCTCAATGAGGTCGATGATGCGCTTGCGCTCGGCTTCCAGCAGGCGGGCGTCCAGAAAGGGCTCCAGCTGGTCGATGGGCAGATGCAGGGCCTCCAGAATGATGAAGGCGGCCTCGTCCAGCGCGGTGGTCGTGCCATGGCCATAGACGAGCTTGGCTGCGTTGAAGCGGCTGATGGCCCAGCGCAGCAGGTCGCGCAGGGTGACAAAATCACGCAGGGGCGTGGAGGAGGAGGCGGCCATGGGGGGACTCTGCAAAAAGGGTCCCGCTTCTTGCAGGCTTGGCGCTGGCCTGTCAAAGCGCGCATTTATTGGGGCGGGATCTCCATGGGCGGTGGGCTCGGCATGGGGTTCGGGTCCTGGGGAACCTCGCCCGGGCTCCAGGGCGGCGCCTCCGAGGGAAAATCCGGGTAGGCGGGCTCGGGGCCGGGGTCTGTTGGAAAGCCCGGCGGTATGGGCGCGGGTCTGGGGGGCGGATCGCCGGGAGGCGCGTCGGGGACGCCGGGGAGCTGTTGCAGGCGCATGGGCTTGGCCGGGGCTGTGGGGTGCATTTTCGCCATGGCGGTCAACGCGCCCGGCGCCCGCGACGTTCCGGGAACCCCGCGCCAGCCGAGCCGTTCCCCCTGCTGTTGCGCACAGGAGGACGACCCATGAAGACAGGCTTGATTGGTGTGGGCTTCGCCATGGCCCTCGGGCTGGCGGGGCTTTCGGGCGCGGCGCAGGCCATGCCCATTCCCGGCGACGGGGGGCTTGGCGCCGCCGGGATCACCCTCGTCGCTCAGGGCTGCGGGCCCGGCATGCATCGCGGTCCCTATGGGGGATGTCGCCCCAATTACGGACCGCGCGGCTATGGCCCGCCCCGCGCCTATGGGCCGCCGCGTCGGGTGGGGCCGGGCTGCATCATGCAGCGCACTCCCTATGGCATGCGCAGGATCTGTCGGTACTGAAGGCGGACGCCGGACTCTTGCAGCCTGCGGAAGTCCGGCGTTTTTTCGCGGGCTCGCGCATCTGTCACATGACGAGAATGCAATCTCGATTTGGTTTGAGATTTTTTTAATCAAATTCGCCGACCCTGCGACTGGCTCAGTTGAGTATTGCGTAGGGCCGAGAACACGGCCATCCCGGCGGGGGCATCCGCCGGGATGGTTCGTAACCACTCCTTAATTACTCCCCTTCCATACGAATGTGCTTTAGAAGGCCTGAGACCGGGACCTTCGATGGAGACTGTGCGTGGAAGAGACTCTCACCTTCATGTCCGATGGACTGAAGCTATCGGCTGCGATCAGCTTGCCCGAAGGGCTCGCGCCCGGCGAAAAGCGCCCCGCCTTCATCATTCTTCACGGATTCGGCAGCACGAAGAAGGCCGGCAATGTGGTGACGCCCGCCGCCATGCTCAATCGTCTGGGCTATGTGGCCATGCGCTTTGATATGCGCGGCTGCGGCGACAGCGAAGGCGAGCATGGACGTTTGATCTGTCTTGAGCAGGTGAGCGATACGCGCAACGCCATGACCTTGTTGCAGGGCCATCCCCATGTGGATCCCGCGCGCATTGGCGTCATGGGCAGCAGCTTCGGCGCCGCCGTCTCCGTCTACACCGCTGGCCTTGATGAGCGCTTCGCCGCCTGTGTTTCGGCTTCGGGCTGGGGCAATGGCGCCACCAAGTTCGAAGGCCAGCATGGCGAGAATTTTCCGGCCTTTCTGGCCATGCTCGAAGAGGGCCGCGCCCATCGCGAGCGCACCGGCGAATCCATGATGGTGTCGCGCTACGACATCGTGCCGATTCCCGCCCATCTGCGCGGCCATGTGATCGAGAAGTCATCCATGCAGATGCCGGTCGAAACCGCCCAGAGCATGTATGATTTTCGCGCGGAGGACATGATCGGCCGGATCGCCCCGCGTCCGGTGTTGCTGATGCATAGCTCGATTGATTCGGTGACGCCGACCTCCCAGACCATCGAGATGTTCAAGCGCGCGGGCTCGCCCACGGAAATGCATCTGTTCTCGGGCACCGATCACTTCATGTTCGCCGAGCATAACCTGCGCGTACATGAGGTCGTGACCTCATGGCTGGCGAACTTTTTCCCCGTGCATGGAGAGCCCGCCGCGCCGTCGCACGGGCACTGAATAGCGCGCCGCCCCGGCTGGGGCGCCGTTTGAATGTTCTTTAATCATCTGCTGGGTGGACGCCCATGCAAAGAGAGGTTTCATGACGCTTTCCATCCGCCGCGTGGTCACGGATCACGATCAGCAGGGCCAGTCCGTGGTCCGTTTCGACGAGATCACCAGCAACATTGTCTCGCGCCGTTCCGGCCATTCCAGCACGGTCATCTGGTCCCATGCGGAGACGCCGGTCGATAACACCGAAGAGCGCGATGGTGGCCTGCGCGATGTGGCGGATTGCGCCGCCAATGGGGCGATCTTTCGCGTGGTGGAATATGCGCCGGGGGTTTCCTCGCGCATGCATCGCACGGTCACGGTGGATTACGCTGTGGTCATGGCGGGCGAGATCGACATGGTGCTCGATGGCGGCAAGGAGGTTCATCTCAAGCAGGGCGATGTGCTGGTGCAGCGCGGTACCGTGCATGACTGGATCAACCGGGGTTCCGTTCCCTGCGTCATCGCCTTCGTGCTGATCGCCGCCAAGCCCGCCGAAATCGGCGACAAGTCCCTCGGCGCCCTCGGCTGAACGGAAACAGATCATGTTGAAGCAATCCCTCCTGTCCCTCGCTCTGTGCGCGGGCCTTTCGCAGGCCGCCATGGCGCAGGCCCAATGGCCGAACGAGCGCGTCATCAAGATCGTGGTCGCCTCCTCGGCGGGCGGCGGCACCGATACGGTGGCGCGTGTGCTCGCCAATGAATTGGCCAAGCCCATCGGCCAGCAATTCGTGGTCGAAAATCGCCCCGGCGCGGGCAATGTGCGCGGCAGCGATGTGGTGGCGAAGTCGGCGCCCGATGGCTACACCCTGCTGATGTCCGCGAGCACGCTCGCCATCAATCACGTCATGTACAAGCAATTGCCCTATGATGTGGCGCGCGACTTCGCGCCCATCACCCAGATGGTGTCATTGCCCAATGTGCTGGTGGTGGGCATGGGCACGCCCTTCCGCACCTTCGGCGATTTCCTCTCCGCCGCCCGCGCCAAGCCCGGCGCCCTGACCTATGGCTCGGCGGGCCTTGGCACCGCGCCCCATATGGCGATGGAGCTCTTGCGCGTCTCAGCGGGCATCGACGTTCTGCATGTGCCCTATACCGGCGTGGCGCCTGCGCTCAACGACATCATCGGCAATCGTGTGGATGGCATGCTGGTGAATTTTCTCTCCGGCAAGCCGCAGATCGATGGCGGAACCCTGCGGGCGCTGGCCATGTCCAGCGCATCGCGCTCGCGCTTCATGCCGGATTTGCCGACCATCAGTGAGTCCGGCGTGCCGGGCTATGAGGCGATCCAGTGGTTCGGGTTGCTGGCGCCTGCGGGCACGCCCCAGGCCATCGTTGATCGCTTGCAGGCGGAGACCGCGAAGATCCTCGACACCCCCGCCATGAAGGCGCGGCTGGCGCTGGAAGGCGCCGAGCCCATCGGCAACACGCCAGCGGAATTTTCCGCGCTCATCAAGGCGGAAATGGCGAAGTGGTCGCAGGTGGCGAAAGCGGCGGGCATCAAGCCGGAATAGGCTATTGCGGGATGACCGGCAGCAGCAGATGGGAGGGGTGCGCGGGGTCGTGATGGATCCTGTGCACCACCGTCTGAGCTGAGCAGATGTGATAGGGCACATATTCCGCATTGGTGGCGCCCGCGACGCCCGTTGGCAGATCAAGCGACGTGATCTCGAGGCAGAGCCGATGGCCCGCCTTGAACATGTTGGCGGTCGCCATGATCTCGATCTGATATTCCTCGACCACGCCCGGCGTCACCTTGCGCTGCGCCTCGCGCGTCAGGGGATGCCAGGGGCGCCCCGGTTTCGAGCGCGCGGGATCCACGGCGCGGTGTGAGGCTTTCAGCCATCCGCGCGTCACTTCGCGCTCGGGCATGTCAGGCAGATCGCGCTCGCCTTCGCGCACGCTGCGCACGGACACATCGGGGCCGAGGTCCTTGATGATCACGATCCAGTTCGTGTCCTCCTGATCGATGGAGGCGTAGAGCGTGAGCGCAATGGGTCCTGCGATCAGCACATCACGGGCGAAGGGCTCGCTGAGATAGCGCAGGGACTCGATGCGCTTTGTTTGGGTCGGCGGCATCTGCACGAAAGTGTCGGGCGGCGAGAGGTCGTCCACGCTGTTCGCCGCCATTGGGTTGGCGCGCAGGCGCTCCCAGGACTCCAGCCACAGCTTCGTCCATTGCACATCGGGCGGTGGCCAGTCGGCGGCATGGCGCCATTCATTGGCGCCCATGACCCAATAGCGCACGGGCGGGCCATCCATGACGCCGGTGTCCATGCCCTTCAGCCAATGGTCATACCAGCGCAGGATGTCGCTGTGCAGGGAATGAAAGGGCCGCTCGAGGTGCGACGGCCCGGCCAGCGTGAGCCGCTTGGGTCCGGGCAAGTTGGCGTACCAGTTCTGCGCGCCATTCAGATGGGTCTTGTAAGTATAGGCGTACCAGCCTGTGCCCGTATGCACGGGAATATCGATGAGCGCGAACTCCGCCTCGCTCCTGGCCACCACCTCCTCGCGATCATAGGGGTCGAGCAGCAGATCGAAGTAGGCGGGCATGTGCTGGCCCTTCTGCGCCAGCACATTGAACACATGGGGATAGATCCGGTAGTCCGGGTTCTCCATGGCCGCACGCCACAGCGCGTCCTTGGCGGGCGGCAATTCGCCGGGGGCGCCGCGCGTCTGATGGGCGGCGGAGAAATGGCCGATGAGATAGCGGAAGAGATGCAGCATCCCGCCGGGATGCTCATCGCGAAAGCCGCCAAACGGCCCATAGGCGCCACGGGGATCGAAGGGGAAGATCGCCTTTAGCGCGGGCGGGCGCTGTTTCGCCACGGCGAGTTGTTCGGCGCCAAAGCCGGATATGCCGACCATGCCCACATTGCCATCGCACCAGGGCTGGACGGCGATCCAGGCGATGAGGTCATAGCAGTCCCATTCGCGCGAGCCGCCCCCTTCCGAAGAGCCGATGCCGCGCGGCTGGCCGATCACATGCACATAGCCGCGCGACACGAAGAAGCGGGTGTCGCCAGCTTCCAGCAGCCCCGCCCAGAGCGGCGCCCAGGAGGGCTGCGGCGGCAGGCTGGCGCCATAGTCCGGTCCTTGCAGATCCTTGTTGTAGATGGCGAAGGCGAGGAGCGCGGGAAAGCGCCCCTCCACCGGCGGCCGATAGACATCTGCACGCAGCTTCACGCCGTCGCGCATGGTCACGGGCTGATCGCGCTGCGCGACCATCCCGTCATAGTCCGCCGCGCGCTCGTAAGCGCAGGGCGGCGTGTCGCCTGCCTCGAAGATGGGGGTCTGCGTCATCGAGGCGCCCTTGCTTACTTGAGCACGAAGGTCGAGGCGTCGATATTGCCCCGATAGAGCGAGAGCTCCTTGCCGATGTCGATATAGACCTTCATGTCGGCGGGGGTGGAGGCATTGGAGAAGCGCGGCCAGCCCGGCGCGTTGAAGCCGAGATATTTTTTCTCGATGTCCTTCAGGTCAGGCGCGTTGCTGTCGATATAGGCGAGGCCTTCCTTCACGGCTTCGCGGAAGCCCGCGACGACGGCGGGGTTCTTCTTCGCCCATTCGCCCGTGGTGATCCAGCCGGAGACCAGCACATCGGGGTTCACTTCGGCGAAGAATTCAGCCGCGATATAGCCCGCGCCGCTGGCCACGATGGCGGTGCGGAAGGGCTCCACGGGGGTCGCCGCGTCAATGTTGCCGTTGCGCAGCATGTCCGGCATCTGCGGCAGTTGCGCCTCGATGATGGTGACGCCCTTCGGATTGACGCCTGCGTTCAGCATCCATTTGCGCAGGAAAACATCCATCACATTGTTCAGGCCGGAGACCGCGACCTTCTTGCCCAGGAGATCGGCGGGCTTTTCGAACTTGAGATCCTTGCGGAAGGTGAGGCTGATGGTGGGCCGCTCCTTGATGTGGCGCGCGGCGCCGGCGATCAGCACGAGATCAAGCCCGCCATCCACCGCCTGCAGCAGCGAGGGCATGGTGGTGACGCCGATCTGCATGCTGCCGGAGACGAGGGCGGGCGGCACATTGGTGATGATCGGCACGCGCGTCACGGTGGCGTCGATATTGTTCTTCTCGAAGAAGCCCTTCTCCTTCGCCACATAGACCGCGAGATAATCGGAGGCGGTGGCGTAGCCGATGGTCACCTTCGCCATTTCAGCCTGGGCGGTGGCGAGGGTCGCGGCCAGGGTGGCGGCTGCGAGGGTGATGGCTTTGATCATGGCGTATTTTCCGTGGATGTCGCGCGTCCGGATTGGCGGGCGATCAGGTCTTCCAGATCGATCTCGACATCATGCACGGGGTCTGTCCCGCGCAGATGCAGATCGAGCGTCAGTTGCAAGCCAGTGGCCGGGCAATGCCAGGCGGTGGCCTCGAGGTCTTCGTGCAGCTTGATGGCGAAGGCTGCAGGCGGTTGCTGCATGGTAAGCCGATGCGCGCCTTCGCGCCAACGCGAATGTCCGGTGGAGAGGATGAAGCCTGCGGGCGTGGTCACGTGGACCCCGCGTCCATCGCGCGCCACGAGCAGCGAAGGGCCGAGTGTGGCGCAGGGCTTTGTGCGGCAGAAGCGCGCCTCGTCCGTCACGAAAGCGCCGACGCGCGCCAGCCGCATCTCTTCGCGCAGCTTGGCCGTGGCGGCGGCGTCGCCGATCACCACGCCATAAACCTCGCGGGCTGCGCCTTCGCTCACCGCGCCATTCGCCAAGTCCAATTCCACCGCGCCGACCTCGCGCTCCAGCGGATCGCCATAGCCCCCGCCGCCTTGCCAGATGACGTGGAAGACATCGCGGTTGGTCATGGTCATCAGGCCCGGCTTGGGGCCGAAGGTCTCATAAGGCGCGTCCACCGCAAGCCCCTGCGCCACCGCGCCGCGCCCGAAGGTCTGGCGAATGGTGGCGCCGGGCCAGCCGCCGCCCAGACCCTGCGAATTGGGCGTCTCCGCCCCATGGGTCATGATGAGCGCCTGCGCCTGTTCGATGCCGCCCAGCGTCAGCGCCACTTCGGCGCTGAGGCCGCCGCGCTGGCGTCCCGCGCCGCCGGTGTCGCAGGCGAGGCGCCTGTGCAGATAGAACAGCGGCACGACCTGCTCGTTGCGCTCGACATCGGCGATGCCCGACATGGGCGAGGTGATCGGCCCGCCCGCCGCCACGCCATCCTTGCCCGGAAAGGCCGCCGAGCCGCCCGCCAGCGGGTCCATCAGATGCAGGCCGAAGTTCTCGCCGAATTGGTTGACGCCGCCGAGGTTGAAAGTCGCCATGGCGCCATCGTTGACGCCCTGCGCGCGATAGGCGTGCTCCGGCGAGGCCGCCAGCATCTTGTTGAGGGCGAGCATGATGGCGTTGCCCGTCACCCAGATGGTCTCCACCGTCGCCGAGCCCACAGGCGCGGGGAAGGTGGCGGTGCACACGAGCCCATCGGGGGCGATGATTTGCACGGGCAGCAGGGCGCCCTCGTTCCATTGCATGTCATAGGCGAGCGTCGGCAGCACCGAGCCGCTCACCGCGCCCGCCAGCCCCGAGCGCGTGCAATTGATGAAGCCCGGCGCCTGCGGGCTCGAGCCCGAGAAGTCCAGCGACAGGGCGTCGCCGCGTTTCTCCAGCCTCACGTCGAGCTTGTAGAGGCGGTTCGTGTGGCCGTCATGTTCCAAATAATCGCTGGCGTGGAAGACGCCGTCCGGCAGGGCGCGCAGGCGCTCGCGCATGCGGGTTTCCGTTGTCGCGATCATCCGCGCGATGGCGGCCTTGACGGTGTCGGCGCCATAGCGCGTGACGAGATCGGTGACGCGGGCGCGCGCCACATTCAGCGTGGCGATGAAGGCGCGGATGTCGAGGCCCAGCGCGCCCGGCAGGCGCGAGGCCGTGACGATCATCTCCAGCACATCCTCGCGCAATTCCCCCCGGTCGATGAGCTTCACGCAGGGAATGCGCATGCCCTCCTGAAAGACCTCGCGGGCCTTGGGCGACCAGCTGGCGAAGTCCATGCCGCCCACATCGGTTTCATGGGCCTCCACGCCCGCCCAGGCGATGATCGTGTCGCCCGCGAAGATCGGGCCGACCATCTGCACATCGTTCTGGTGGAGCGCGCCGATATAGGGATCATTGCCGATGAACATGTCGCCATCGCGCACCACATGTTTCGACTTGTCGGTGATGTGGCGGATGAAGGCGCCGCAGACCGGCGCCTGATAGGCCACCTGAAAGCCCATGGAGGCGACGGCGCCATCGGGCAGGAAGAGGCCCGTGAAGAAGTCCGAGGCCTCCGTCACCGTGGGCGAGCCGGAGACGCTTTGCAGCGCGATCCGCATCTCCTCGGTGATGGCGACCAGCCGATTGCGGATGACGTCGTGGACGATGGAGCCGAGCGCGTTATGGGTCATGGCGCAAGCCTCACATGAAGATTGCCGAAGGCGTCGACGTCGCCGCTGGCACCGGGTGGCAGAACGGCGCTCTGGCCAGGATATTCGATGATGCAGGGCCCCTCGAACCGCGCGCCGGGCGCGGGAAAGCGCGTGCGCCAGATGCGCGTCTCCACGGGGCTCGCGGGATCGTCGAAGATCACCGCGCGCACCCCGTGCTCCACGGGCGTATCGCCGCTGGCGCGCAGGGGCGGCGGCGGCAGGGCGCCGCTGCCGGTGATGCGGATGGAGAGGAACTCGTGGCCCGCGCCCGCGAAGGCTGCGCCGCGTCCAAACAGCGTGTCGTAATTGGTCTGGAAGGTCGCGATGGCCTGCGCCACGGCGGCCTGCGTGAATTCGCCTTCGGCGAGCGGCACGTCCAGATGATGGGTCTGTCCGCGAAAGCGGATGGAGGCGTAGCGCTCCATCTTCTGGCCGCTGGCGATGCCTGCGCGGGCGAGATTGGCGCGCACCTCGGCGCCCGCGTCCTCCAGCGCGCGGGCGATGCGGCTGATTTCGTCGTCATTGGCCGCGCGGCGGGCTTGCAGGCGCACATAGCAGGGGCGTTCGGTGGAGAAGGACACATCCGCATTGGCGGCGCCGAAGGCCGATTGCGCGGTGGCGGCGGCGGGCACGACGAAGGAGGTGAGCCCCAATTCGGCGGCCAGCACCCAGGCGTGAGAGGGCCCTGCGCCGCCATTGGCGAAGAGGGCGAAATCACGGGGATCATAGCCGCGCTCCACGGTCATGCGGCGCAAGAGATCGGCCATGCGCGAGTCGAGAATCTTGCGGATGCCCCAGGCGGCTTCGATGGTGCTGAGGCCAAGGGGCTTCGCCACTTTCTCGTCAATCGCGCGCCGCGCGGCCTCCACATCCAGCGCCATGCGACCGCCGATGAAATAGTTGGCGTCGAGCACGCCCAGCACCAGGTCCGCGTCCGTGGCGGTGGGCTCCACGCCGCCCCGTCCATAGCAGGCGGGGCCGGGATTGGCGCCTGCGCTCTGCGGGCCCACTTGCAGGCTGCTGCCCACGACGCGGGCGATGCTGCCCCCGCCCGCGCCGATGGAGTCGACGTCGATGGAATGCACGCGGATATCGGCGCCCGCCACCGATATGTCGGCGCGCATGATGGGCTGTCCCTCCACGATCACGCCCACATCGAAACTGGTGCCGCCGATGTCGGTGGTCAGAACATTGCGCAGGCCGATCTGCGCCCCCATGGCCTGCGAGCCCATGACGCCAGCGGCGGGGCCTGAGAAGAGCGCATAGGCCGGGCGCGCGTCGAGAACGGAGGTTGGCAGCACGCCGCCTGCGCAGGTCATCATCAGCACGGGCACCGTCATGCCGGCCTGCGTCAGGGTCTGCTCCAGCTTCGCCAGATAGCGCCCCGCCAGCGGCCCCAGCGCCGCATTGGCGGCGGTCGTGGACATGCGCGCATATTCGCCGACATTGGGTGAAATCTCGTGGGAGAGGCTGACGAAGACGCCGGGCAGCATCTGCGCAAGCAGGTCCCGCAGGCGCTTTTCGTGCACGGGGTTGACGGTGGAGAACAGCGTGCAGACCGCCACGGCCTCAACATCGCCATAGGCGAGGCCCGCGATGACGGCGCGTGCTTGCGCCTCGTCCAGCGGACGGATCACGGCGCCATTGGCGTCGATGCGCTCATCGATTTCGAAGATGAGGCGCCGGGGCACGAGCGGGGGATGGCGGTTGCGCAGATAGGAATCCGTGACCTCGATTTCATTGAGGCCCGAGGTCTGGCGGCGCATGCGGCCGATTTCGAGGGTGTCGGCGAAGCCCCGCGTGGTCAGCACGGCGGTCCTGGCCGCATTGCCGGTCAGCAGGGCGTTGAGGCCGACCGTCGTGCCATGGCCGAAGCGTTCGATGCGTGTGCAGAACTCTTCGAAGCTGAGGCCGCAATCGGCGGCGGCCATGCGCAGGCCCTCGATCACCCCGCCCAAAACGTCGCTGGTGGTGGGCGTCTTGAACACGCGCACGCCCGCGCTTTCCTCGGCGATCCAAAGATCCGTGAAAGTGCCGCCGACATCTGTGCCTACGAAAAAGCCCATGGTGTGTTTCCGTCAGGAGCGTTGCGGGCGCCAGCGCAGCAGGCGGTTTTCGGCGATCTGCAGGCCATGGTTGATCAGCACGCCCAAGAGGCCGAGCATCACGAGGCCCGCATAGAGTTCGCCGCTGCGAAAGCTGCGCTGGGCGAGGAAAATATCGCGGCCGAGCCCGGGCAGGGAGGCCTGCATCTCCGTCACCACCGCCAGGATCAGCGACACCGCCAGCCCCGAGCGCATGCCCGCGAGAATGTCCGGCATGGCCGAGGGAATGGCGATCTTGCTCAGGAATTCCACGCGGCTGAGGCCCAGCAGCGCGGACACTTCCTGCAGGCGCACGCGGACCGCGCCAAAGCCATAGATGCTGGACATGAGCACCGGCCAGATCGAGCCGAAGGCGATGACGGAGACCGCCATATTCTCCGACAGGCCGAAGAACAGGATCGCCACGGGGATCATGGCGGAGGCGGGCAGGGGCCGCACGAATTCGAGGGTGGGCTCCAGCAGATCGCGCGCCAGCGGCGTCAGGCCAATGGCCGCGCCCAGGGCAATGCCCACCAATGAAGCGAAGAACCAGCCAAAGATCATGCGCTGGACCGTGGCGCCCAGCGGCTCCCAGATCGTGCCATCGGCGAAACGCGCCGCCAGATCGCCGAAGGCGCGGGCCGGGGTCGGCAGGAAGACCGGCGAGACCAGCCGCAGGTCCGTCGCCACATGCCAGATCAGCAGCAGCGCGCCTGCGAAGGCGAGCGGGGGCAGCAGGTTCAGGAGTCGTTTCATGCGCCCCTCCGCGCGCCGCCGCCGGGCGCATCGACTGTTTTCAGAATGGCGTTGAGGAGATAGCCGATCAAGGCCAGCCAGAGTAGCTGCGCATACATGAGATCGGCCTTGAGGGATTGCTGGGCCAGCACCAGACTATAGCCGAGACCGCGCGGGTTGACGGCGATCTCCACCGTCACCGCCACAACCAGCGCCACGCCCAGCGCGATGCGCAGGCCCACATTGATGCGCGCGAAGGCGGCGGGCAGGACGATCTTGCGCAGGCGCTCGCCAAACTGCATCTCCAGTACATCGGCCACTTCCAGCAGGCGCGGCTCCACCCCGCGCACGGCGGCCCAGGTGGCGATCAGCACCGGCCAGGTGCAGGCATAGGCGACGACGCTCGCCTCCATGCTCAGGCCCCAGCCCATCATCAGCAAAAAAAGCGGCATGAGCGCGATGGAGGGAATGGCCCGCAGCGCGTCGAAAGTGGGGCCCGCCATGCGCGCCATGAAGCTCCACAGGCCCAGAATGGAGCCCAGCAGCACGCCGATGGCCGAGCCGATCAGTAGGCCCAGCAGGGCCGCCTGACAGGTCTGCCAGGTCGCCAGAAGCAAGGACCCATCGCGCAGCGCGCCAAGGCCCGCGACCAGGATCGCGCTTGGCCAAGAGAGCGAGTCATAGACGAGCCAACCGCTTTTGGCCGCGAATTCCCAAAAGAGGAGGAAGAGAACGGGCAGGAGCGCGCCGCGCAGCAAACGTCCCATCGTCAATGCCCCTGCAAGAGGCCGAAGAGATGGTGGCGATGGGCCAGAAAACGCGGATCCTCGCGGGTGGTGAGCTGATGGCGCGGACGCGGCAGCTCCACCTCGATGGTCTGGGCGATGCGGCCGGGATTGGCCGAGAGCACGATGACGCGATCCCCGAGATAAATGGCCTCTTCGAGATCATGGGTGATGAAGACCGTTGTCGTGCGCCGTTCGGCGGCCAGCGCCATCAATTCGTCTTGCAGGGTCTGGCGGGTCATGGCGTCCAGCGCGCCGAAGGGCTCGTCCATGAGCATGATGCGCGGCTCCTGCGACAGGCAGCGGGCGATCTGCACGCGCTGCTGCATGCCGCCCGACAGCTGCGTGGGGAACCGGTCGGCGGCGTGCGAGAGACCCATCTTCTCCACGAGCTGCGCCACCCGCGCGTCACGCTCGGCTTTCACCGGCATGGTCTTTTCCAGCGCCAGCGCCACATTGCCGGAGACCGTGCGCCAGGGCAGCAGGGCGTTGGTGTAATCCTGAAACACGATGGCGCGCTCGCGCGAGGGCGCCATGATCGGCTGGCCGTCGAACAGCGCCTCGCCAACGGTCGGGCGCAGCAGGCCCGCCAGCATGCGCAACAGCGTGGTCTTGCCGCAGCCCGAAGGGCCGACGATGCTCAGGAACTCGCCTTCGCGCACGTCAAAGCTGATGTCTTCGAGAACCGGGCGGCCCATGGCGTAGGTGACGCCGACCTTGCGCAGGCTCACCGCAACGGGAGCGCTCGCGCCAGAAGCAGGGTCGGCCTTGGTTGAGGCGAGGGTCACAGCGTTCCACCCAGTGCCGGATCATCCGGCTTTTTTGCTTCCCGACCTGATTTGGCGGGGCTAAACTTGAACATGTTCATTAATGTGGGGCGCGTCCGTAAAGTCAAGATTGACCGGTGCGCTTGAAGCAAAGCGCGGGAACAGTTTCAGCGCGCTCTCCCGGTTGAGCGCGCCCAGCAGATCGGGCCCATATCCCAGACGATCTTCTGCGCGCAAAAGTGCCATGATGCGTTCCCCCCGCTAATGTTGGCTGGATAGACGAGCTGGCGCCCAAGGCCAAGGGCGCGGGCATGAGGCGCAGGATCAGGGCCATGGCCTGCGGCGGCGCATTAGCTTATGATGGCGCGGTTCGTCAAAGCGGCAGGGTCCCATGAGCGCCTATACCCTCAACAAGATGCTGCGCGAGATCAATCGCGACCCCGGCGCGCGCCAGCGCTATTTCGCGGATGCGGAGGCTTTCGCCGCTGGTTTCGAACTCACCGACGCGGAGCGCAGCGCCTTTCTGGCCCGAGACATCGGCGCGCTCTATCGGTTTGGGGCGCACGGCCTCATCCTTCGCCCCTTCACCCTCTTGCAGCAGATGCCCGAGCCCGAATATCTGCGCCTGATCCGGGAGTAGCCATGCCCATCGTTTACGCCTGCGCCGCCTCCCACGCCCCGGGCATCACCGCCTGGCGCGAGGCCGCCGCGCCTGACCAGCTCGCCAAGGTGACGGCGTCTTTCGAGACCCTTCGGGAGGGGCTTGTCGCGGCCAAGCCCGAGCGCATCGTGCTGCTGACCTCCGAGCACTGGACGAATTTCTTTCTCGACCATGTGGGCGCGGTCTGTTTCGGCCGGGCCGAGTCCTATGAGGGTCCGGTGGAGCCCTGGCTGAAAATGCCCAAGCAGAAAGTGCCCGGCGATCCCGCGTTTTCGCTGCGCCTGCTGGAGCATTGCTACGCCCATGGCTTCGAGCCCAGCCACGCCCAGGAGATGCGCTTTGACCATGGCAGCATGGTGCCGCTGCATTTCCTCACCCCCGCCTTCGATACGCCGGTGGCGCCGATTCTCTTCAACACGCTGGCGGCGCCCCGCTGCCCGCCGAGCCGCTGCCTTGGGCTTGGGCAGGTGCTGGGCGCGGCGCTGGAGGCTGCGCCCGAGCGCATCGCCGTGGTGGCGACTGGGGGCATGTCCCATGACCCCGGCGAGCGCAACCATGGCTTCATCGATGGGGATTTTGACCATGCCTTCATGCAGGCCATGACGCAGGGCGATCTTGCAGCGCTCGGCGCCTACACGGATGCGCAGATTCTGGCTGCGGGCGCGGGGACGCTGGAGTTGCTGGCCTGGATTTGCCTTGCCGGAATCATGGGCCAGCGCCGCCCCACCTTCTCCAGCTATGAGGCGGTGAAGCCCTGGGCCACGGGGATTGGCCATCTGCGCTACGATCTGGCGGCCTGACGACAAGATCGCGCGGGCGCTATGGGCGTCGCCGTCGCGCGCCCTATATGGTCTTTCAGGGAACCCTGGCGGGGCCCTGTGGGAGGACCATCCATGGCCGGGCTCGTCGATCTCTTGCTGGAACTGGGCAGGCGCATGGAGACGCCTGACGCGCTGGAGGGCGAGTTGCGCGAGCGTCTTGATCCCGCGCTTCTTGATCGCCTGAGCGCGTTCAGCGCGGCGCGCAATATCCCCCTGTCGCGGGTGGTCCTGTGGGCGGTGGGGTGTTTCACCCTCAGCGCCGCTGAAGAGGCCTGGCGCAATCTGGCGGATGAGGACTCCTCGGAGCCGCTGTTTGACGCGGCGGCGCTGAATGTGGTGCTGGAGCGGTTTTTGGCGGAAAGCCTCAACCTCTCCCGGCAGGGCCAGATCGCAGGCCCTCCCGCGCCCACGGACCTGCATCAATTCCGCCGCATGGCCTGAGCTTAGGCAGCGTTCGCCGCGACCACGCTTTTGTGCACCTCTGAGGTCAGCACCTCCACGCGCTCGGTCAGGGCCTTGATCTGCTCGGTCAGATCGGTGTTCTGCACCATCATGTCCAGAAGCAGCCGGGTCTGCTCCTCCTGCAGGGCCTGCCGTTTTTCGCTCATCTGATGGATCTCTTCGCGATGGGCGGCGTCGGCTTCGGCGTGGGCCTTGTCGCGGTCCGCCTGGCGCGTCTGCGCCAGCAGGATAAGCGGCGCCGCATAGGCGGCCTGGAGGCTGAAGGCGAGGTTCAGCAGGATGAAGGGATAGAGATCGAAGCTGGTGAAGCCCGTGGCGTTGACGATGATCCACACCGCCACCACCACGGTCTGGCTGATGAGGAAAAAGGGCGTGCCGAAGAAGCGGGCGAAGGCCTCCGCCTTCAGGGCGAACCAGTCGCCGCCGAACACCGTTTCGAGATGGGCATGGGGTAGGTGAAAGCGGAAGAAATGCTTGTCGGAAGAGGGTGGGTGAGGCCTGTCGTCCATCGAATGCCGCCTTCCTTGCATGAGGCGGCAGCATAGCCGTTATTTGCGACCGATGCGCGAAAAGACTTTCAGCCCCGCTCCGCGACCACGCAGCGAAAGCCCACATGGCCCGCTGAGGTGTCGATGGGCTCGGGATGGCGGGCGGCGGGGCGGTAGCGCCTGCAATAGCTGGGCGCGCACAAATGCGAGCCGCCCTTGAGCACCTTGCGGGGGATCCTCGCCTTGGGCTGGAGCGGGTCGTAACTGCGCTCTTCGCGCCCGCCCCGGGGGTTGCGGGGAACGCAGCAGGCCTTCAGGGCCTCGTCGGGATGTCCTGCCTCATACCAGTCGCAGGTCCATTCCCAGACATTGCCGATCATGTCGAAAAG
>CAMDOY010000004.1 GCA_945903655.1 Rhizobium sp. Q54
GCGCTGCCCGTGCCCACGCTCATGGTGTCGCCATGGGGGAAGATCCAGGCGTAGAAATCGGGAGAGAGCTTGCCCCGATAGTAGATCTCGCAGCGCTTGGCGAGCTCCTCGTCATTGGCGGGCGCCTCGATGATCTCGTGATAGGCGAAAACGAATTTCGTCTTGTCCGCGCCCGGCACTTCCTGGCGTCCCACCACCGAATTGGCGCCATCGGCGCCGATGATGATGCGCCCGCGAGCCTGCTCCATGGTGGCGGAGCCATCGCGGCGCTGGTAATGCACCACGGCCATGCCATCGGGATCCCTGATGATCTTCACATAGAGGCCCGTGCGGCGCTCGGCTCCGTTGTCCTGCGCGCGCTGGCGCAGCCACTCGTCATAATCCTCGCGGTCGACCATGCCGACATAGCCGCCCTTGATGGGCATATCCACATTCTTGTCCTGCGGCGAAATCATGCGCGCCGAACTCACGCGCGCCTTCAGCAGATGCTCGGGTATGTCGAAATCGCGCATGAGGCGCGGAGGAATGGCGCCGCCGCAGGGCTTGATGCGCCCGCCCTTGTCGAGCAGCAGCACCTTGCGGCCCGCACGGGCCAGATCATTGGCCGCCGTGGCGCCCGCAGGCCCGCCGCCGACGACGATGACATCATAAGTCTCCTGAGCGATCATGTCAGTCGAGCCTCCCTAGGTTCCCGCCGCGAGCGGATTGTTTTTCGCGTTGATTTCGGCGTCGGCTTCAACGGTCGCGCCATCGGTGGTTAGTCGGGCCGCCAGCACTGCGGAGCCCAGAAACAGAACAGCCTCGCCCAGGAAGACGCTGGCGTAGGCGAGGCTCGGGTCGGACAGGACATGGCGGGCGAGATCGACCGCCGCCGTTCCCAGAAATCCGCCAAGACCAAAGGCGATGGCTTGCGCGGCGCCCCAGAGCCCCATGCGCGTGCCTTCGCGCGAGGCGGCGCCGGACCCTGCAAACATCATCATCGAACCGATGGCCGCGACCGCGAAGGCGCCGTTGGAGACGCCCAGCGCGAAGATGGCGGGACGCAAGGGAAAGTCGGGCCCGGTGAAGGGACCAAGCGCCAGCGCCCCCAGCGAGACCGCCGAGGCGAGGCAACCGCCAATGGTCCATTGGGTCAGCGTGCCAAGGCCGACGTAGGAGACGAAGAAGGCCACCGACAGCATGCCCACGAGAACGCCGCCATGCTGCACCCCCGAGAGTTTGGTCGTGGCGCCCGGCGTCATCGAATAGACGAGCCCCGCATAGGGTTCGAGGATCAGTTCCTGCGCGCTGTAGGCGAGCATGGAAATGAAGATGAAGATGGTGAAACGACGCGCCGCCGGCTCATCCCAGATCTGGCTGATGGCCTCGCGGAAGGGGGGCTTGCGCCGATTGGGGGCAGGGGTCGACGCAGGCGCCGCAGCCATGACCCCCACCTTGTCCTCGACGCCCCAGACCGCCAGCGAAGAGAGGCTGAAGGCGAGGGCGCAGACGATGCCGGTCACGAGGATCAAGCGCTCGTTCGAGAAGGGGTCAAGGAAATGTCCGGCGAGCGGCGCCGTGATCGCAAAGCCGACGATCATCATGACCCAGACGGTGGTCGCAGCGGCGGCGCGGCGCTTGGGGGCCACGCAGGTCGCCAGCATGGTCAGGAGCGATGTGCCCGCCGCCCCCACGCCAAAACCGATCAAGAGGAAGGCGAAGACCGCGAGCGCCATGCCAGCCGCCAGATGAACGGACATCAGGGCGGTCGCCACCGCCGCGCAGGCGCCGCCAAAGGCCAGAATGCCCATGCCGCCAATGATCCAGGGCGTGCGTCGCCCGCCAAGATCCGCGCGATAGCCCCAGGCGGGCCGCAGGATCTGCACGGCGTGGTGCAGGGCGAGCAAGAGGCCGGGAACCATGGCGGGCAGGGCGAGCTCGACGATCATCACGCGGTTGATCGTCGAGGTCATCATCACGAAAATCGCGCCAAGACAGGTCTGCACGAGCCCGAGGCGCACAATCCCGAGCCAGTTCAAGCCGCCTGGCTGCAGCGTTTCGGGAGGGGTTGGTTGGGCTGAGCTTTCCATCAAGTGGAAAGTAAACTTGACATTCCATCTGTCAAGACAAAATTACAGTTGGCGCCCGCAAGGCCTGTAAATGGAGGGACGACGCCTCAGTTCGGCTTGCCCTCGTCCTGCCCTTCGGCCTCGTTTTCCTCGGTATCGAGGTCGCCCAGCCCATAGCGGCGCAACTTGGCGTAGAGACCCTGACGGCTGAGGCCCAGCATGTCGGCGGCCGAGGCGCGGTTATCGCGGGTGAGTTCAAGCGCCGCCTCGATGCACAGGCGCTCGATGAGGTCGGTGGTCTCGCGCACCAGGCTCTTGAGGGGCACCCGTCCCACCAGATCGGTGAATTGCTCGACCGTGCGGGGCAATTCACGCCCGCCCAGCCGCTCCTTGCCCACGCGCCAACCGCTGCTGCGGATATTGAACCCGAGACAGGGCCGCTCGCCGCCCGGAAGCGAAACCGCCGTGATCTCAACATCTTCCGATGCGCCATATTCCCCGCGCAAGGTCGTGGAGAAATGCCGCACGAAACCGCTGGTCCGCAAATTCGCGAAGAGCACGTCAATATCCATGCCGGACCGACCGAGCCAGCGCTCCAGCGGTTCGCCGCGCGCCTGCTCCTCACTGGCGACCTGGACCAGATCCACGAAGGCGGAGTTGGCGGTCAACACCCGCCGGTCCGTGTCCGTGACCACGAAGGCGTCGGGCATCTTCTCCACAATCCGCAGAAGCGTGGCCTTTTCCCCCATGATGGTCCCTGCGCCCGCGCCGACGCGGGACAAGAGCACCAGCAATTGGTTCTCGTTCTCCTGGCGGAACAGGGAGCCCGAGAGCAAGACCGCCTCCTTGTCGCCGCTGACCTGCACATGGACATTGTCCACGCGCGGGGCGACGCGAAGGGCGGCGGCGAAGGAGAGGGCCGCCTGACGGCTGGCCTTGTCAAAGAGATCGGAGAAGACGGATCCCACGACCTTGCGGCTGTCAGGCTTCCGGGCGTCCTGGCCCAGCAGAGCGAGCGCAGCAGGATTGGCCTCCAGCACGCGCTGGCTCTCCGAATCCACAATCAGCACCGCTTCGGCCGCCAGTTGGAACAGCAAACGATAGCGTTTCTCGGAGTCGCGGATGCGGGCATATTCCCGCTCCATGGCCTGCTGCGCCTCGATCAGGCGCTGTTGCAGGCTCGCCAGGGCGCGCTGATCACGTCCCAAAGCGACGATGCGACGATCCCGGTGATAGCGGACGACGCTGTAGCTGATGGGCACGTCCGGCCCCTGCGGCGCAGGGTGATTCACCTGGCGCCAGCGCGAGGGCTGCGCTGCGGCCTCATGGATCAGGGACTCGATTTTCGGCCTGCTTTCCACGGTGACCGTATCGAGCCAACGCCGACCGATCCAGTCCCGATAGGCGTCCCGGGCCAGATCCTCATTGCCAAAGGAGACGTCGCGGATGACGCCCTCGTTGTCGAGGACGAGCGCCACGTCACAGGCCTGGCCCAGCAAAGCGGCGGCGGTCTCAGGATCGATGGATCCAAGACTTTCGAGCGGCGCGCTGAAGCGCGTCCTAACCGCTACCGGCCTTTTAGGCTCAACCAAGGATCCAACTCCATCGCTCAGCAGGGAATGGCGATCCCATGTGTGCTGTAGTCCTTACACAAGGGCTTGTCGTTTAATCAAGTTTGCCGCCGACTCCACTGCGGAGCGCGCGTCCACGGCCATAGCGTCGGCGCCCACGAGGGTCACAAGCCCGGGATTGTCGAGGAAGGCGAGACCGCCCAACAGGACCCGCAGATCGGGATTCGCGGACCGCCGTCTGGCGGCGACGACCGCGTGACGCAAACTCTCGACTTCGCGATCATAACTCATTGAAAAGCCGATCACATCGAACCAAGAAGCCGCCACCTTGTCCAAAAATTCATGCTCGTTGGATTGGGTGACGTCCCAACCGGCGTCCTGAAAGAACTTTTCCACAATGGCGATGCCGAAAAGATGGGTTTCACCGGGGGCGGGCAGAAGCAGAACACGATTACGACCGCCGTCTCCCCCCTCGCCGCCCGACTGCACGGGGCTGAGGACCCGCAGGATCCGCTGCAACCTCTGGACCCCGACCGCCACCTCCATGAAGTCGCAATCGTCGTTTTCCCAAAGACTTCCGAGACGCCGCGCCGCCGGGGCGAGCAATTCCAGGAAGATGGCGTGATTGACGCCCCCCTCCGCGCGCATCTTCTCCACAAAGGCGAGGGCTTCATCCGGATCAGGCCTCAAGAGGACCTTCACAAAATCCTCGAGCCAGTTGGACAGAGAGGCTTCAACCTGTTGATCTCGTTTCGCTTCCATCTCGCCCTGAGAGATATGCGCCAGCATCAGGCGCGGCAGCACCTGCGCATGGACCAGGCGCTCGAGCCTGGCTTTCCAAAGGCTGGCCGAGCGGGGAAAAACACCGGACATATGAGCCGACTGGCTCATATCCACCGCTTCTATATCAGCGGTATGGTCCCGGCCTCCAGCCTGAGGCTCCCCCATTTCGGAGAGATGATCACATTCTTCCATCGACTGCTCCACTTCAGCCCCCGAGCGTCGTCAAAGCGCGGGACTTTTTCTTTGACCGACCCTCCCGCATCGCGCGGATGAGCAGATCAGGTCGCCACTGCCTTTCCAGTGGACGCGCCTACTATGCTGTAAGATAAATTTTACGTCAATCTAGATTGACAGTTCCGCTGGTGGAGTCCTAGACTGCTGACATAGGCAATCCCCCTGGGGAGGGGGCGCCCACACGGCAAGGGCCGGGGATGCAGGGAATGGCGGGACATCAGGCAGCCAGCGCGAAGACAAAGCCGCTTTACACGGCCGAGCAAAAGCGCCTGCGCGATGGGTCGGTCTGGACCCTGGTGCAGGGCGTCCTGGCCCCCGTGCAATTTCTCGTCTTTCTCGTCAGCCTCGGCCTCGTGCTGCGCTACCTCGCCACCGGCGAGGGTCAAGCGGCGGCCACAATATCCATCGTTATCAAGACCTTGACCCTCTACACGATCATGGTCACCGGGGCGATCTGGGAGAAGGTTGTCTTCGGCGTCTATCTCTTCGCCGAGGGTTTCTATTGGGAGGACATGGTCAGCATGCTCGTGCTGGCCCTCCACACCGCCTATCTCGTCGCGCTCTTCAATGACCTGCTGGACACCCGCGCGCTGATGCTTCTCGCGCTGGCGGCCTACGCCACCTACGTGGTCAACGCCGCCCAATTCATCCTGAAACTGCGCGCCGCAAGGCTGCAGAGCGCTGCGGAGGCCATGACCAACGCAGGCGCCGCCATGGAGGCCGCCCAGTGAACGCCCTGACCCCCCTCAGCCCCGGCGCCGTCACCCCCGTTTCGGGCTGCTCCACCACCCCCGTGGTGCAGGAGCGCGGCCAGCGCGAGGTTTTCTGCGGCCTCACCGGCATCGTCTGGCTGCATCGAAAGATTCAGGACGCCTTCTTCCTGGTGGTTGGCTCGCGCACCTGCGCCCATCTGGTTCAGTCGGCGGCGGGCGTGATGATTTTCGCCGAGCCGCGTTTCGCCACCGCCATTCTGGACGAGCGGGATCTGGCGGGAATCGCCGACATCGACGACGAGCTGGACCGGGTGGTCGGGCGCCTTCTGGAGCGCCGTCCCGAGATCAAGCTGCTGTTTCTCGTGGGCTCCTGCCCCTCTGAAGTCATCAAGATCGACCTGAAGCGCGCCGCCCAGCGGCAATCGCGGATTCATTCGCCGCGCGCACGGGTCCTCAGCTATTCGGGAAGTGGGATCGAAACGACCTTCACGCAGGGCGAAGACGCATGTCTGGCCTCGCTGGTCCCGGTCCTTCCCGACGAGCCCGCCAACGCGCCGCATTCGCTGCTGGTCGTTGGATCGCTCGCAGATGTCGTCGAGGACCAGTTTGCGCGTCTTTTCGATGAGTTGGGTATCGCGCCTTGCACGTTCCTCCCCATGCGCCGCGCGACGGACTTCCCACCCGTTGGACCCAATACATCCTACGTGCTCGCGCAACCGTTCCTCGGCGACACCTCTCGCGCTCTTGAAGAGCGTGGCGCAAAGCGCATCGCGGCTCCCTTCCCCCTGGGCGCGGAAGGCACCACCCTGTGGCTGCGCGCCATCGCCGACGCCTTCGGCGTCAGTCCCGAACTCTTCGAAAAAGTGACCGCCCCCGGCCGCGCCCGCGCCATGCAGGCCCTCTCCCATTCGAAGGGCATGCTGGCGGGCAAGCGCATGTTCATGTTCCCCGATTCGCAGCTGGAAGTGCCGCTGGCGCGCTTCCTCTCCCGCGAGCTCGATGTGGAGATGATCGAGGTCGGCACCCCCTATCTGCATCGCGAGCATATGGCCCCCGAACTGGCGCTGCTGCCCGAGGGCCTGCGCATCGTCGAGGGCCAGCATGTGGACAATCAGCTGGATCGCTGCCGCGCCGCGCGCCCGGACCTGACCCTCTGCGGCCTTGGCCTCGCCAATCCGCTGGAGGCCGAGGGCATGAGCACAAAATGGTCCATCGAGCTGATCTTCACGCCCATCCAGGGCTACGAGCAGGCGGGTGATCTCGCCGAATTGTTCGCCCGTCCGCTGAACCGTCGCACGCGGCTGGAGGTCTGACCATGCAGCTCACTGTCTGGACCTACGAAGGACCTCCCCACATCGGCGCCATGCGCGTGGCTACCGGCATGACCGGCCTGCATTATGTGCTGCACGCCCCCCAGGGCGACACCTATGCGGATCTGCTCTTCACCATGATCGAGCGGCGCAGCGCCCGCCCGCCCGTGACCTACACGACCTTTCAGGCCCGGGATCTGGGCGGCGACACCGCCGAACTCTTCAAGAGCGCCGCCAAGGAAGCCTATGACCGCTTCCAGCCCCAGGCCATGATTGTCGGCGCCTCCTGCACCGCCGAACTCATTCAGGACGATCCGGGCGGCCTCGCCGCCGCGCTCGCCCTGCCGATTCCCGTGGTGCCGCTGGAATTGCCCGCCTACCAGAAAAAGGAAAACTGGGGCGCGGCGGAGACCTTCTATCGCCTCGTGCGCGCCCTGTCCGGCACCAAGCGCGAACGTCCCGCGCGCACGCGGCCCCTGTGCAATCTGCTGGGCCCGACCGCGCTGGGCTTTCGCCATCGCGACGATGTCAAGGAAATCACGCAGCTGCTGGGACGCCTTGGCGTCGACATCAATGTGGTTGCGCCCATGGGCTCCTCGCCGCAGGACCTGACGCGCCTCGGCGACGCCGATTTCAACGTGGTGCTCTATCCCGAAGTCGCGAACACCGCCGCCCAATATCTCGAAAAGGCCCATGGCCAGCCCTTCACCAAGGTGATCCCCATCGGCGTGAACGCCACGCGGGATTTCATCGCGGAAGTGGCGAAAATGTCTGGCGTCGACGCCACGGCTTTGCTGGCGGAAGAGTCCTCGCGTCTGCCCTGGTATTCGCGCTCGGTGGATTCCACCTATCTCACGGGCAAGCGCGTCTTCGTCTTCGGCGACGCCAGCCACGCCATCGCCGCCGCGCGCATCGCGCAGACGGAGCTGGGCTTCAAGGTGGTGGGGCTCGGCACTTACTCCCGCAAATTGGCCCGCGAGGTGCGCGAGGCCGCCAAGCTCTATGGGGTCGAGGCGCTGATCGCCGACGACTATCTCGACGTCGAGGCGAAGGTCGCCGAATTGCAGGTGGAGCTGGTGCTGGGCACCCAGATGGAGCGCCACATCGCCAAGCGCCTGGGCGTGCCCTGCGCGGTGATTTCCGCCCCGGTCCATGTGCAGGATTTCCCGGCGCGCTATTCGCCGCAGATGGGTTTCGAAGGCGCCAATGTGATCTTCGACACCTGGGTGCATCCGCTGATGATGGGCCTTGAGGAGCATCTCCTCGCCATGTTCCGCGACGATGTGGAATTCCATGACGGCGCGGCGCCCTCGCATCTCGGCGGCAAGGCCCAGAAGTCCCAGGACAAGCCTGCCGAAGCCATTGCGCCCGAGCCCGTCGCGGCCATGGCGCCGGTGGACGCTGCGCCCGCCGCCGCTGGCGCCCCGATCGTGTTCCAATGGGACGACAAGGCCGAAAAAGAGCTGAAAAAGATACCCTTCTTCGTTCGTGGCAAAGCCCGCCGCAACACCGAACGCTTCGCCTCCGAGCGCGGCGTGGCGACCATCACCATCGAGACTTTGTATGATGCCAAAGCTCACTTCTCCCGCTGAAGCGACGCCCATGCGCGTCGTTCTCGTCACCATGGACACCCATGTGGCGAGCGCGATCGATCGCGCGCGGGTGGTGCTGGCGAAGCAGATTCCAGGGCTTTCGCTGCGGGTGCATGCGGCCTCCGAATTTGCGGCGGATCCTGTGGCGCTGCAACGCTGCCTCGATGACATCGGGCAGGGCGACATCATCATCAACACCATGCTCTTCATGGAAGACCATTTCACGCCGCTGCTGCCGATCCTCAACGCGCGCCGCACCCAATGCGACGCCATGTTGTGCGCGCTGTCCGCCGCTGAAGTGACCAAGCTGACCCGCATCGGCCAGTTCGACATGAGCGCGCCCGCCAACGCCGCCATGACCCTGTTGAAGAAGCTGCGCGGCCCTAAGGAAAAGACCGCCAGCGCTGGCGCCAACCAGATGAAGATGCTGCGGCGGCTGCCGAAGATCCTGCGCTTCATCCCCGGCACCGCGCAGGATGTGCGCGCCTATTTCCTCGCCATGCAATATTGGCTGGCGGGCTCCGAAGAGAACATGGTCAATCTGGTTCTCTATCTGGTGGATCGCTACGCCGATGGCCCGCGCCGCCATCTGCGCGGCAAGATGAAAGTCCTGCCGCCCGTCGAATATCCCGAGGTCGGGGTCTATCATCCGCGCATGGATGGCGCCGTCACCGAAGATGCGGGCAAGCTGCCTGCGCCCAAGGGTGGCGCCAAGGCGACCGTGGGCCTGCTGCTCATGCGCTCCTATGTGCTGGCGCGCAACGCCGGTCACTATGACGGCATGATCGCGGCGCTCGAAGCGCGCGGATTGCGCGTGATCCCCGCGTTCGCGGCTGGCCTTGACGCCCGCCCGGCCATCGAAAAATTCTTCATGAAGGACGGCCAGCCGACCATCGACGCCATGGTGTCGCTCATGGGCTTCTCCCTCGTTGGCGGCCCCGCCTATAACGACGCCAAGGCGGCGGAGGAGATCCTCGCGAAGCTCGACGTTCCCTATATCGCCGCCCATCCCGTCGAGTTCCAGACTATGGAGCAATGGCAGGATTCGGACCGGGGTCTGCTGCCCGTGGAATCCACCATCATGGTGGCCATCCCCGAGCTCGATGGCTCCACCGGCCCCGCCGTGTTCGGCGGCCGCGCCGATGGCGGAACCACCTGCGGCGGCTGCGAGCGCCAATGCGTGTTCCCGAAGTCCGAGAACGCCCGCGACATGCATGTCTGCGCCGAGCGCGCCGAGACCCTCTCCGCCCGCATCGAGAAACTGGCGCTGCTGCGCCGCTCGCAGCGCGCGGACCGCAAGGTCGGCGTGGTGCTCTTCAACTTCCCGCCCAACGCCGGCAACACCGGCACCGCCGCTTACCTCTCGGTGTTCGAATCGCTCTATCGCGTGCTGCACGCCATGAAGGGCGCGGGCTATACGGTCGAGCCGCCCGCCTCCGTGGACGCCCTGCGCGACTCCATCATCGAAGGCAACGCCAAGCGCTTCGGCGCCCTCGCCAATGTGCATGTGCGCGTGCCCACCGAACAGCATGTGCGCCGCGAGCGCTGGCTGAAGCAGATCGAGGCCCAATGGGGCTCGGCGCCCGGCAGGCAGCAATCCGATGGCGCCAGCATCCAGATCCTGGGCGAGCGCTTCGGCAATGTCTTCGTGGGCGTGCAGCCCGCTTTCGGCTACGAGGGCGATCCCATGCGCCTGCTCTTCGAAAAGGGCTTCTCGCCGACCCACGCCTTCTCGGCCTTCTATCGCTGGATGCGCGAGGATTTCGGCGCCGACGCCGTGCTGCATTTCGGCACCCATGGGGCGCTGGAATTCATGCCGGGCAAGCAGACGGGCCTGTCGGGGGCCTGCTGGCCGGATCGGCTGATCGCGGACCTGCCGAACTTCTATCTCTACGCCTCCAACAACCCCTCCGAAGGCGCCATCGCCAAGCGGCGGGCGGCGGCGACCCTCATCAGCTATCTGACGCCCCCGGTCGCCAGCGCAGGCCTCTATCGCGGCCTCGTCGATCTCAAGGCCTCGCTGGACCGCTGGCGCAAGGACCGGCCCGAGACCCCCGAGGACTGCACAGAGCTTGCGGTGCTCATCCAGTCTCAGGCGGCGGAGCTTGATCTGGCGGCTGCGGAGCCCTTCTGGTCCGGCGATGTGGAAGCGCAGATCGTCAAGCTCAACGAAGCCATTCTGGAACTCGAATATACATTGATCCCCCATGGGCTGCATGTGGTGGGCGAGCCGCTCAGCGCGGAAGAGCGCGCCGACATGCTGCTCGCCATGGCGGAATCGACCCATGGTCAGCGGCTGGAGCGCGCTGCGGTGGAAGCCCTGGTCAGCGGCGTCGCCGTGGAGACCATCACGAAGGACAGCGCGACCCGCGACATTCTGCGCGCCCTCAAGCCCTCCGCCGAGCATCTGGCGCAGGATTATGAGATCGGCGGCATCCTCAGGGCGCTCGACGGGCGCTTCATCAATCCGGCGCCCGGCGGCGACCTCCTGCGCACGCCCGACGTGCTGCCCACTGGCCGCAACCTCCATGGGTTCGACCCCTTCAAGATCCCCAGCAAATACGCCACCCAGGATGGCGCCCGCCAGGCCCAGCGCCTGCTGACGCGCCATGTGGCCGATGGTAATCCCTTCCCCGAGACCGTGGCCCTCGTGCTCTGGGGCACGGACAATCTCAAGACCGAGGGCGCCCCCATCGCCCAGGCCCTCGCCCTGCTGGGCGCAGCGCCCCGCTTCGACAGCTATGGCCGTCTCGCGGGCGCGACGCTGCTGCCGCTGGATCAGATGACCCATCCGCGCGTGGATGTGATCATCTCGCTCTCGGGTATCTTCCGCGACCTCATGCCCCTGCAGATCAAGCTGCTGGCGGAGGCGACCTTCCTCGCCGCGAGCGCGGACGAGCCGCTGGATCGCAACTTCGTGCGCAAACATGCGCTGGCCTATATGGCCGAGCATGGCGGCGACATGGAAGCCGCGTCCCTGCGCGTTTTCGGCAATGCGGATGGCGCTTACGGCTCCAACGTCAACAATCTCATCGAGAGCGGCGCCTGGGAAAACGAGGACGAGCTGGCGGAGACCTATACCCGCCGCAAGGGCTTCGCCTATGGCCGCGCGGGCAAGCCGGTGCAGCAGCCCGAACTGCTCAAGAGCATTCTGAAGGGCGTCGATCTCGCCTATCAGAACCTCGACTCCGTGGAGCTGGGCGTCACCACCGTCGACAATTATTTCGATACGCTGGGCGGCGTCAGCCGCGCCATCAAGCGCGCCAAGGGCACGGTCGCGCCGGTCTATATCGGCGACCAGACCAAGGGCGAGGGCGTCGTGCGCACGCTCAATGAGCAGGTCGCACTGGAGACCCGCACTCGCATGCTCAACCCCAAGTGGTACGAGGGCATGTTGAAGCATGGCTACGAGGGCGTCCGGCAGATCGAGACCCATGTCACCAACACCATGGGCTGGTCGGCGACGACAGGGCAGGTGGAGCCCTGGGTCTATCAGCGCCTCACCCAGACCTATGTGCTGGACCCCGAAATGCGCGAGCGCCTGGCGACCTTAAATCCTGCAGCCTCTGCGAAGATCGCCGACCGGCTGATCGAAGCCCACAAGCGCGGCTACTGGACACCCGACCCCGACTTGCTGCTGGCCCTGCAAACGGCTGGCGAAGAACTCGAAGATCGCCTTGAAGGCGTGACCACGGAGATTGCGGCATGAACATTCCGATCCGAAATCCGATTCCCCGTCAGCCCGCCGGCTCCATGCAGGTCGAACTTGACCCCAATCTCAACATTGGGACAGCCAAGGTCTTCGCCGTCTATGGCAAGGGCGGCATCGGCAAGAGCACGACCTCCTCGAATCTCTCGGTGGCCTTCTCCAAGCTCGGCAAGCGCGTGCTGCAGATCGGCTGCGATCCCAAGCATGATTCCACCTTCACCCTCACCAAGCGCCTCGCCCCCACCGTCATCGACGCGCTGGAGGCCGTGCAGTTCCATTCCGAGGAATTGCGCATCGAGGACTTCGTGGCCGAGGGCTACAATGGCGTCATGTGCGTGGAGGCGGGCGGACCGCCTGCGGGCACCGGTTGCGGCGGCTATGTGGTCGGCCAGACCGTGAAGCTGCTGAAAGAGCATCACCTGCTGGAAGACACCGATGTGGTGATCTTCGACGTGCTCGGCGACGTGGTCTGCGGCGGCTTCGCCTCGCCCCTGCAACATGCGGGTCGCGCGCTCATCGTCACCGCCAACGACTTCGACTCCATCTTCGCCATGAACCGCATCGTCGCGGCCATCCACGCCAAGGCGAAGAACTACAATGTGCGGCTCGGCGGCGTCATCGCTAACCGCAGCGCCAACACCGATGAGATTGATCGCTACAACGCGGCGGTGGGCCTCAAGCGCGTCGCGCATTTCCCTGATCTCGACATCGTACGCCGCAGCCGTTTGAAGAAGTCCACGCTCTTCGAGATGGAGCCTACCCCTGAACTGGAGGCGATCCAGAACGAATATATGCGCCTCGCCGATCAGCTCTGGCACGGGTTCGAGCCGCTGGAAGCCGCGCCCATGAAGGACCGCGACCTCTTCGAATTCCTGGGCTTCGACTGATGACCACCGCCACCCGCAACACCCGCCGCAGCGAGCTGGAGCTCTATTTCGACCGCACTGCGGTCGAAGCGTGGAAGCGCCTGACCTCCGATGCGCCCGTGAGCGGCATCCGCGCCCAGGTGCGCGCGGGCCGCGACGCCATGCGCGACACCCTGCTGTCCTGGCTCCCCCAGGACATGCGGGGCCTGCGCGTGCTGGACGCAGGTTGCGGCACCGGCGCGCTGGCGGTGGAGGCGGCGCGGCGCGGCGCTGACGTGCTGGCCATCGACATCTCCCCCTCTCTGGTGGACATGGCGCGCGAGCGGGCGCCGAAGGATCTGGGCGCTGGCAGCATCACCTTCGCGGTGGGCGACATGCTCGACCCGGCGCTGGGGACCTTCGATCATGTGGTCGCCATGGATTCCCTGATCCATTATGTGGGCGAGGACATCGCGCAGACGCTGGCGTCCCTGGCCCAGCGCACCCGCGGCTCCATGGTCTTCACTGTCGCGCCCCGCACCCCCGCCCTGACCCTGCTGTGGGTTGTGGGCCGCATGTTCCCGCGCAGCGACCGGGCGCCGGCCATCGAGCCCATCGCCCAGAAGGCGCTGGAGCGGCACATGGGCGAACTGCCGCAACTCAATGGCTGGACCATCCACCGCAGCCAGCGGGTCTCGCGCAGTTTCTACATTTCGCAAGCGCTGGAGGTGAAGCGGTCATGAATCGCGCCAGCGCAGCCATGATCCGGGGACTGATGCGTTTCGGTCCCGGCCTTCTGCCCTTCGCGGACGCCGCGACGGCGGAATTGCCCATGGGTCGGCTGCTGCGTCTTTCGCTGTTTCAGGTGACTGTGGGCATGGCCGCCGTGCTGCTGATCGGCACCCTCAACCGGGTGATGATCGTCGAGCTGAACGTGCCCTCGTGGATCGTGGCCATCATGCTGGCCCTGCCGCTGCTCTTCGCCCCCTTCCGCGCGCTGGTGGGCTTTCGCTCGGACAACCACCGCTCGTTCCTGGGCTGGCGCCGGACGCCTTACATCTGGTTTGGCGCCATGCTGCAATTCGGCGGCCTCGCCATCATGCCCTTCGCCCTGCTGATCCTGTCGGGCGACACCACCGGGCCGATTTTCGTGGGCCATGTGGCCGCCGCTCTCGCCTTCCTGCTGGTGGGCGCGGGGCTGCATACGGTGCAGACCGTGGGGCTGGCCCTGGCGACGGATCTCGCCCCCGAACACGCCCGCCCCCGGGTGGTGGCCCTGCTCTGCGCCATGCTGCTGGTGGGGATGGCGGTGAGCGCCCTCATCTTCGGGCTGGCCCTCTCGCACTTCACCCAGATCCGCCTGATCCAGGTGGTGCAGGGCTCGGCGGTGGTGACCATCGTCCTCAACGGAATCGCCCTGTGGAAGCAGGAGCCGCGTTCAAGCCTCATCGCTCCCACGGGCGCCGCCCGCGCGCCCTTCCGCAGCGCCTGGAGCGCCTTCGCCGATGAAGGCCGCACCCGCCGCCGCCTTGTCGCCACCGCGCTGGGCACGGCGGCTTTCAGCATGCAGGACATCCTGCTGGAGCCCTATGGCGGCAAGATCCTGCAACTGCCGGTCTCCGCCACCACCCTGATGACCGCCATGCTTGCGATCGGCGGCGGCGCGGGCCTGATGCTGGCGGCCCGCTGGTTGACGCGCGGCGCCGACGCCCATCGGGTCGCGGCGATGGGCGCGATTGTCGGCGTCTTCGCCTTCGCAGCCGTCATTCTCGCCGCCCCCATGGATTCCACCGGCCTCTTCGGTTTCGGCGTCACTCTGATTGGCGGCGGCGCGGGCATGTTCGCCCACGGCACGCTCACCGCCACCATGGCCCTCGCCAAGCCCCAGGACCGGGGTCTGGCTCTGGGGGCATGGGGGGCAGCCCAGGCCACCGCCGCAGGCCTCGCCATCGCCCTCAGCGGCGCCATCAACGATCTGGGAACCGCGCTCGCCACTTCAGGCGCGCTGGGCGAGGCGCTCGTCACGCCCGCCACGGGCTTCGCCATGGTCTACGTCATCGAAATCGTCCTGCTGCTGGCGACGGTCGTCGCCATCGGCCCCCTCGTGCGCTCGCCCCGCGTGGCCGCGCAGGACGGGGATAGGGACTTCAATCTTGTCAAAGCCAACACACTCATTCCGGGAGGCGTCAGATGATGCGAGGATCTCTCACCAGTTACATGGATGTCGCGCAGATCGTGCTCTATGCCTTCTTCCTGTTCTTCGCCGGGCTGATCTTCTATCTGCGCCGGGAAGACCGTCGCGAGGGCTACCCGCTCGAGAACGAGGCGGCGGGTTACCAGAAGCCGCGCGGCTTTGCGCTGATCCCCACCCCCAAGCGCTTTCGCCTGCATACGGGCGAGGTGGTGGAGGCCCCAAACTTCACCCCCGATCCCCGCACGCTCAAGGCCGAGAAGGTCGAGCCCTGGCCGGGCGCGCCTCTGCAGCCCGTGGGCAACCCCATGCTGGCGGAAGTGGGCCCGGGCTCCTATGCGCTGCGCGAGGATGTACCTGAGAAAACCCACGATGGCCGCGACCTCATCGTCCCCATGCGGGTGGCGACGAATTTCGCAGTGGCGAAGGAAAACGGCAACCCCATGGGCATGCGCGTGTTCGGCGCTGATCGGGTGGTCGCTGGCGTCATCACCGATCTGTGGGTGGATCGCGGCGAGGCAACCTTGCGCTACTACGAAGTCGAGACGGGGTCGGAGGGCGCCTCCCACCGCGTGCTGCTGCCGATCAACTTCTGCAAGGTGAACTTCACCGGCAAGTCAGTCGCGGTGCAGGCGATCCTCGGCCACCAGTTCGCCGATGTGCCCACCACCCGCCATCCCGACAAGGTGACGAAGCTCGAGGAAGAGAAGATCACCGCCTATTACGGCGCCGGCACCCTCTACGCCACGCCCGAGCGTTCGGAGCCGCTGATATGAAACTCGTCGATCTCGACAAGCTCCTGCCCGCCGACATTCCAGAGGGTGAGCGCGTGCTCTGGTACGGGCGCCCCGACTGGGTGAGCCTCGCCCGGAACGCCTACCGCGGCGATCTGGTGGCCGCCTATTTCGGCGCTCTGGCGGTCTGGAACGCGGTGGTGGACAGCGAGGCGGGCTCCATGGCCGCCGCTATCGCCGTCGGCAAGACCCTTGCGCTTGGCGCAGTTTGCCTGGGCTTGCTGGGCCTGCTGGCCTCGCTCAGCGCGCGCACCACGCTCTATGTGGTCACTTCGCGCAGGGTTGTGATGAAGGTCGGCATCGCCCTGCAAATCTTCTTCAACATTCCCTATTCGCAGATCGCCTCCGCCGCCCTGCGCACCTTCAACGACGGCACGGGCGAGATTCCCCTGGCGCTGGCGGCTGGTCGGCGCATCGCTTACATGAACCTCTGGCCTCATGCGCGGCCCTTCCACATCGCCCATCCCCAGCCAGCCCTGCGCTCCATTCCCGGCGCTGAGGATGTGGCCGAGATCCTGCGGCAAGCCATGATCACCGAGGCCCAGACGCGCCTTGGCCTCGTCCATGTGACGGCGCCGGAGCAAGCCGTTTCGACCGATCAGCAAACCGCATTCCCGTCAGGCGCGGTGGCGGCCTGAGACAGCCCGTCAACCAGACCAAGGAACCAGACATGAGCGAGTTGTCAGTCAAGGGAGACGCCAAACAGACGGGAGCGCCACGCGCGCTGCTGCTGGGCGCCCTGGCGCTCGTCGGGCTCACCATCGTCGGTTCAGGCATGGCGCGCGTCACCGACGTCGGGACATCGCGCATGGCGCCCTCCAGCCCCGTGCAGACGCTTCTGCTGCGTTTCGACGACCTTGCCGACGGCGGCGTGGCGGTGCGCAACGCGGTGGATGGAAGCCAGATCTACAAGGTGGAGCCCGCCGCTGACGGCTTCATTCGCGCCACCATGCGCGGCCTCGCCCGTGAGCGCATCCGCTCAGGCGTCGGGCCTGAAATTCCCTTCAAGCTGACCCGCTGGAGCGACGGCACCCTATCCTTGCTGGACGAAACCTCCGGGCGCCGCATTGACCTCGACGCCTTCGGCCCCACCAACGCCGGGGCCTTCGCTCAATTTTTCTCCTCCCAGGAGCTGCTGAAATGACATTGCTCGGCCTCATCAAACGCCAGGTGTTCGAAGCGCCCTGCACGGTCACCATCGAACATTCCGCCGACAGTCTGCACGCCCATGTGGACATCGACTCCGATCTGGATATCCAGCCCGGCGACGAAGTTCTCGTCCATGACGCGCCTACCGACATCGCCTTTGGCGAGACTCTGGTGGTGACGCGCATGGCCACCATCATCCGCGCCAGCCTGATCGAGCGGCTCTGGACTCAGTTCGCCGGTCACTTCGAAATGACCGAACTTTACGAAGTCAGCTTTACCGAGAGGAGGATCCTGTGAACGCTCCCCTACGCCACGGCATTTCTGCAGAATCGACCAAGGTCGCGCAGGAAACCACCATGCTCAGCCCCCGGTTCTACACGACCGATTTCGCCGAGCTCGACAAAACCGACGTCAGCTCCGTGCGCAAGCAATGGGACGAGCTGATCGCCGAATTGAAGTCGGATCCGAACAAGCGGCATTTCGTGCGCAACGAAGAGTTCGACGCGGATTTCTCCAATCTGCCGCCCGAGCTCGACAAGGAGTTCCGCGACTTCCTCATCAGCTCCATCACGGCGGAGTTCTCGGGCTGCGTGCTCTACGCCGAGATGCGCAAGCGCGCGAAGAACCCGGACATGCGCGATCTCTTCGGCCTGATGAGCCGTGACGAGGCGCGCCACGCCGGCTTCATCAACGACACCCTGAAGGACTTCGGCATCGGCATTGATCTGGGCTTCCTGACCAAGGCGAAGAAATACACATTCTTCAAGCCCAAGTTCATCTTCTACGCCACCTATCTGTCGGAGAAGATCGGCTACGCCCGCTACATCATGATCTACCGTCACCTCGAGCGGCACCCGGATCGCCGCTTCCACCCGATCTTCAAATGGTTTGAAAAGTGGTGCAACGACGAGTTCCGCCATGGGGAGGCCTTCGCTTTGCTCATGCGCTCCAACCCGAAGCTGACCTCGGGAATCAACGTCTACTGGATCAAGTTCTTCCTGCTGGCGGTCTACGCCACCATGTATGTGCGCGATCATTTCCGTCCGGCCTTCCACAAGGCCGTTGGCGTGGACCCCTCGGCCTATGATTTCGATGTGTTCCGCATCACCTCGGAAATCTCCCGCCAGACCTTCCCGCTGGTGCTCGACATCGACCATCCCAAATTCAAGCCGGGCCTTGATCGCCTCGTGCGCATCGCCAATGACACCGCCGCCGCCAAGGCCCAGGGCGGGATCGTGGGCGGCGTGAAGAAGCTGCTGTGCAATCTGGATGCGGGCCTCACCTTCGCCCGTCTCTATTTCCTGCCAGCCAAGCCCAACGAGATGCCCGCCGAAATCCGCATGGCGCCGGTCTGGTAAGGAGCGCTGGCGATGGCGACCTATGGACTGCCGATCCTCTTCACACTGGTCTTGTGGTGGGTCAGCACGGTTGTGATTCTCTATCTGGACGGCCTGCACAAGCGCACCTTCGTGTGGTCGCTGGCGGGCGCCAGCCTGCTCATGGCGGTCTCCCTATGGGGCCTCCATGCCTCGGCGACGGACACCAGCGTGAATGGCGCCTATTGCGCCTTCGCCTGCGGCCTGACCGCCTGGGGCTGGCAGATCACGACCTTCTACATGGGCGCCATCACCGGGCCTCGCAGGACCCCCTGCGAGCCCGATTGCAAGGGCTTTGCGAAATTCGTCGAGGCCGTGCGCACCTGCATCCATCATGAGCTGGCGATCATCGCCATGGCGGTGGCCATGGTGGCGATTTGCTGGAAACAGCCGAACCAACTGGGTCTGTGGACCTTCATCGTGCTGTGGTGGATGCACACCAGCGCCAAGCTCAATGTGTTTTTCGGCGTGCCGAATCTGAGCGAAGAGCTGGTGCCCCATCACATGCGCTATCTCGTGAGCTTCATGGGGCGCAGGCCCATGAACATGTTCTTCCCCCTTTCGGTCACGGCCTCCACCATCTGCGCTGTCAATCTCACCACCAAGGCCATCGCGCCGGGCGCCACGCCCTTCGAGGCGACCGGCTACGCCATGCTGGCGACCCTGATGGTTCTGGCCATTGTGGAGCACTGGTTCCTGGTGACTCCCTTCGACGCCAACGCCCTCTGGCAATGGGGCGTCAAGTCCGCGCCTGAAACAGCCAAGCCAACGCGCCAGACGCTGGATATGCAACACGCCCGCGAAGACGCGGAGTTGGGCGACAGCGACTATCTGCGCCCGGCGAGTGGCGAGGCCGCCTTGATGGACACCTGGAGCGCGGCTCCGCCTTCCATCTGCGACGACGCCATCCTCACGCGCCTGCTGGACGCCATTCGCGCGGGCGCCTTTGGCGACATCCGCAGCGTGAAGGGCGTCGTGAAGACCAGAGCGGACTGGGTTCAGTTTGAAGTTGATCGCCATCGGGCGAAAATCGCGCCTTTCGCGCCCAAGCAAAAAGTCGATCCGCTGGTGATCGCGCTGGGACGGCGGATGGACAGGGTTCGGTTGCAAGCCGCCTTCGAGGCGTGCGCGGCGGCGGGGTAGAGACCATGCTGAACATCAACAACGACAACACTTGCGAAAATTGCGTGCAGGAGGCTGGAATGGGCACTTCATCGATCAACTATCAGGCGCATTTCGAGGGCGCGATCGCGCGTTTGCGGTCCGAGAGCCGCTATCGCGTTTTCGCCAATCTGGAGCGCGACGCCGCGCGCTTTCCCACCGCTCTCTGGCGCCCGAATGACGCTCCCGACCAGCCCCGCGAAGTGACGATCTGGTGCTCCAACGATTATCTGGGCATGGGCGGCCACGAGGTGGTGCGCGCAGCGGCCAAGGACGCCATCGAGCGCCATGGCGTGGGCGCCGGCGGCACGCGCAACATTTCGGGCACGCACCATCCCATCGTGCAGCTTGAAGAAGAACTCGCGGGCCTGCATGGCAAGGATGCGGCGCTGGTCTTCACCTCCGGCTGGATCTCCAATCTGGCGAGCCTCTCCACCATCGCCGAATTGCTGCCCAATTGCCTCATTCTCTCCGACGCCCTCAATCATAATTCCATGATCGAAGGCATTCGCCGCTCTGGCTGCGAGAAGAAGCTCTGGCGCCATAATGACGTGGAGCATCTCGAGGAATTGCTGATCGCCGCCGGTCCCGACCGCGCCAAGCTCATCGCCTTCGAGAGCCTCTATTCCATGGACGGCGACATCGCGCCGGTGGCGAAGATCGTCGAACTCGCCAAGAAGTATAACGCGCTGACCTATGTGGACGAAGTCCATGCGGTGGGCATGTATGGCGACCATGGCGGCGGCATCTGCGAGCGCGAAGGTCTGATGGACTCCATCGACATCATCGAGGGCACGCTGGCCAAGGGCTTTGGCGGGCTCGGCGGTTACATCGCCGCCAATGCCGCGATCATCGACGCCGTGCGCAGCTATGCGCCCTCCTTCATCTTCACCACCTCCCTGCCTCCGTCGGTCGTTGCGGGCGCGAGGGCGGCGGTGCGCCATCTCAAGGCGTCGAGCATCGAGCGCGCGCGCCATCAGCACATGGCGGCCATGACCAAACATGCCCTGCGCGCCGCTGGTCTGCCGATCATGCACAATGTCTCCCATATCGTGCCGCTGATGGTGGGCGACGCGGAGCTGTGCAAGGCCGCGAGCGATCTTCTGCTCACGCGCCACGACATCTACATCCAGCCCATCAATTATCCGACGGTGGACATCGGCACCGAGCGCCTGCGCATCACCCCAACCCCGCGCCATACGGAAGAACATGTGGCGGAACTGGTCGAGGCCCTGGTGGATGTGTGGAAGACCCTTGGCCTCACCTTTATCGAGCCCAAGGTGATCCCGCTGCGGCCCCTACGGCTCATCGTCGATGAAAGCGATGCGGACGCGCAATGCGGTTATGTCGAAATCAAGAAGGCGGCTGAGTAACCATCAAGCCGGGCTCGCGCTGATGCGCAAGTCCGGCGCCGCCATCGGGAGCAACCATGACCGACGAGCCCGCAAAAACCGCGCAATTGCTGACGGCGCATCCGCTGCGGGCTGCAGTTCTCGGCGAGGTGCATGCGCGGCCGTTTCATCCGGTCGGCACGCCCCTGCGCATTTTGCATTTCGGTTTCTCCACCAACGCCGCCCAGGCGGCGGAGGCCCACAGGGCGCTCGTCGCCTATTGCCAGGGACGCGGCGTCGAGGCCCCGAATGAAGGGGTAAAACATTTCCGTGTTTCGCTTGGCGGGGCTGTTCTGCGGTGGGAAAGCCATGCGGAGTTCAGCACATATACATGGGAGTTTCCGGCGCTGGGACGGGCGGCTTTTGATCCGCCCTCCGCGTCGTTGGCGACCGTGATGGCAGGCCTGCCACAGCCCGGTCCCCATCTCATATCGGTTGATCTGCACCTCTTGGATGGCGCCGACCCGATAGGGCTTGAAGACATCTTTGATTCCGCCAGCCTGACCTCCGCGAAGGTGGATGGCGGAGGCGCTATGGTGGCGACCGATTTTCGCGCTGATCCCGGCGGCTTCGTGCGCATTTTGCTGCGCGATTGCGGGCTGACGCCCTCCCGCGCAGGCGCACTGGTGCAACGGCTTCTCGAGATCGAGACCTATCGCATGCTCGCCCTGCTGGGATTGCCCGAGGCCCAGCAATTGCTGCCGCGCGTGCAGTCCATCGAAACGCGCGTGTCGGAAGTCGCAAGCCAGATGACCCGTTCGTCCGGTCTTGAGGGCGATCATGAATTGCTGGATGTTTTAACGAGTCTCCTTGCTGATCTGGAGGCGCAATCGGCGTCCTGGATGTTTCGCATTGGCGCCACGCGCGCCTATGAGAAATTGGTCCAACAAAGGCTGGTCGCCATTGGCGAGGAAGCCCATGACGGCTGGCCCACCATCGGGGCCTTCCTGTCGCGACGCATGGCGCCGGCGATGCGCACCGTCGAGATGCTGGAGACGCGCCAGTCTGAACTGGCGCGCAAACTCGTGCGCGCGGCGAACCTGTTGCGCACACGCGTCGATGTTGAAATAGAGCAGCAAAACCGGGACCTTTTGCGCTCCATGAATGAGCGCACGCGCATGCAGTTGCGGTTGCAGCAAACCGTCGAAGGCCTGTCCGTCGCCGCGATCACCTATTACACCGTGGGCCTCGCGTCTTATGTCATCAAAGGGCTGAAGGACGCTGCGCTCATCTCGGTCGATCCCTCCCTGGCGACAGCCGCCGTCGTTCCGATCGTGCTGCTCGGCGTGGCTTTTGTTTTGCGGCGCATTCGCGAAGGGGCGTTGAAGGACCATTCCTGAAGGCCTTTTAACCGTCGCTTTCTGCATCACAGGAGCGTCACGGCGCCTCTGCGCGCGTTTATTTTTCGGCATTTTAAACGGTTAGATTTTTCTTCAGGGTTTTTGCCGTTCACAGCCCCAAATTTGTCAAAATTTGTTGACAAGCGTGGCTGTCAGAATAGGATTACATTTGTCGTAGTACGACAGCGAGAAGGTGGCCAACCGCGCATCCGCTCGAGTGGTCAACAGACGCAACCCGCGTGCGGGGTCAGCACGAGACTGGTCGCATTTCTCCAAGGAGGTAGCGATATGGCAGACGATCCAAACAGAGTTTGGCCGACGGGATTAACCATCGCCGAATCAGAGGAATTGCATAAGCATTTGATCGACGGCACCAGAGTTTTTGGCGCCATCGCTCTCTTCGCGCATTTCCTCGCCTATGTTTATTCACCCTGGCTCCACTAAGGGAGATCGAACATGAACCAAGGTAGAATCTGGACAGTGGTTAAGCCCAGCGTGGGCCTCCCCATGTTCCTCGGCGCAGTGGCCATCACTTCGCTGATCGTCCACTTCGCAATCTTGACGCACACCACCTGGTTCCCGGCCTTCTTTCAGGGCGGCCAGAAAAAGGTCGCGATCGAGACCCAGACGACCGCTCCGGCCGTTCTGGCCATGAACGATGTGACCTCCGTCAAGTAACGGATTTAACTTCGTTTGCGGAACAAAGGGCCGGGATCCCATGATTCCGGCCCTTTCAAGCAAAAGACGATCAACGCCCAAGACCTGCGTGCGGCTAAGGGCGCACGCCCACAAAGAGGATCAAAGGGCGCATTGACGCCCTTGATCCATGTGGCCCCCAAAGTATTGGCAGGCATCATGAATCGCTTCAGCCTGAAACTCATGCAGACCTGGGTGGGTCTCGGCTCCCGCTTTCTGCCTTTCGCCGATGCAGCCACTGCGGATCTTCCACTGGGACGTTTGCTGCGCCTTTCCCTCTTTCAGGTGACGGTGGGCATGGCGCTTGTCCTGCTGGTGGGAACGCTGAATCGGGTCATGATCGTCGAGCTCGACGTGCCAGCCTCCCTGGTGGGCGTCATGATCGCACTGCCGCTGCTGTTCGCGCCCTTCCGCGCGCTGATTGGCTTCAAATCGGATGTGCATCAATCCGCTCTGGGTTGGCGGCGGGTGCCCTTCATCTTTCGCGGCACCATGGTGCAATTCGGCGGGCTCGCCATCATGCCCTTCGCTCTTCTTGTCTTGTCCGGCGGCGGCGAAGCTGCGCGTTTTCCCTTGTGGGTCGGACACGTGGGCGCGGGCGTCGCGTTTTTATTGGTGGGCGCGGGCCTGCATACGGTGCAGACCATTGGCCTCGCCCTGGCGACAGATCTGGCGCCGCCGGAATCCCAGCCCAAGGTGGTGGGGCTGATGTATGTCATGCTCCTCACGGGCATGATCGTCAGCGCCTTCGCCTTTGGCGCCGCGCTCGCCGAATTCAGTCCCTTGCGGCTCGTTCAGGTGATTCAGGCCTGCGCAGTGATCACGCTCGTCCTCAATAGCGTCGCGGCCTGGAAACAGGAGGGCCGCAACGCGGCGCGACGAAACCCCGCGCGGCGCCAGCCCTCCTTTCGGGAATCCTGGGACTCTTTCGCCGAAGGCGGGCATGCCGTGCGCCGCCTGCTGGCGGTGGGCTTCGGCACAATGGGCTTCAGCATGGCGGATGTGCTGCTTGAGCCCTATGGGGGACAGGTCCTGCACTTGAGCGTGGGCGCCACCACGAGCCTGACCGCCACTCTGGCGGGCGGCGGCCTCTTTGGCCTCGCTCTGGCGTCACGGGTGTTGAGCCGGGGCGCGGATCCCTTCCGCATGGCGAGCTATGGGGTGCTGACGGGCGTGCCCGCTTTCGCCCTCGTCATCGCCGCCGCGCCCTATCATGCGCCCGAACTCTTTGCGGTCGGCACATTGCTGATCGGTTTTGGCGCCGGGCTCTTCGGCCACGGCACCCTGACGGCGACCATGAATCTCGCGCCGCGCAGCCAGGTCGGGCTCGCCTTGGGGGCCTGGGGGGCCGCGCAGGCGGTGGCGGCGGGTCTGGCGATCGCCTTTGGCGGCATCCTCCGCGATGTCGTGGCGAGTTCGCAGATCCAGGGCCTGTTCGGGAACGCCACCGGCTATATGGCCGTTTATGCGCTGGAAATTCTGCTGCTCCTCTGGACGCTGATCACCATGGCGCCCCTGATGCGTCAAAGCTTTGGCGTCTCCCCCAGGCGCAGCGACGCCCTGACCTAGAGGCCGGAGGCCCAGGCGATGCAAAAGAGAACCCCCGCGACGCCAGCGCTTCCATGGGCCAGAAGCATGGCGTTGGCTGTCAAGCGCGAGCGGCGACCAAGAATGGGCGTGAGCAAGCCAACGAAGGCGGCGAGCGCCAGACATCCAGCGGCGACATTGCCGAAATCGCCTGCGGGCAAACCATCGCTGCCGGACGTGCCCTTCAGGAGGACCACCAGGACTTCCAGCGCCCCCAGGCCCAGGAGCAAATGCAATCCAATCAGCAGCGGCTTTCGTATGCCGCGCAGGTGTAAAACAACGAGAACCAGCCCGAGCGCCATGGCGGCCAGAGGAAGTGCGATAAACGGAAACATTGGCATGTCATCACCCGGCCAAAAATGCGAGCTGCGGTCCCGCGCCAAGGATAACCTTCATGGCGCGGTCTGGGCAATGGCGCAGCGCAGGGACCGAAGCGGGCGCGAAATCTTGCCCCCACTCGCTCGCCCGGACTTGTCAGACAGCGCTTTCTATATCAAATCTGACCATCACTTATGGTCGGCGCGAACCTCAGCAAAGCCGATAGTTGCGGCGCTCCAATGCAACCCTAACCTACAGGCGCGAACGCTATGAGCACACTCATCACCCGTACATATGAAGCCTATGGCGACGCCTTGAACGCAGTGGGCGAGCTCAAGAAAAACCGGTTTGGCGACATCCATCTGATCTCCATGGCCCCCAACGACGCCGGCGAGGCTGGCCTCTCCCTTGAGGACCGCATCATCGCGGCAGGCGTGCCCGCCGCTGACGCGTCAGCCTTCGCCAAGGCCGTCCAGCAAGGCTATTCCATCGTGGCTGTGCGGGCTGTGATGGGCGTCGGGCAAAAGGCCACCGCCATCCTCAACGCCCACAATCCAATGCAGGGCGCCGTCGAGCGCAAGGATTATTACGTCTCCACCGTCGATGAGGGCACGCCCCTCTCCTCGGTGCTGGGCCTGCCGGTCCTGCTGCGCGACCCCACCCCCTTCGCCACCTTCTGGAACATGCCCTCGCTGGTGAAGTCCTCGACGCCCCTGTCGAATTTCTTCAGCATTCCCTCCCTGTGGCGCCAGCCCTCGAGCGAGACCACCTTGTTCGGGTTCCCCAAGCTCCTGCGCAGCAAGCAGACCCTATCCTCCTGGTATAATCTGCCGCTGCTGATCAAGAGCGGACGGCCCTTCAACGAATTCTTCCGCATGCCGGAACTCACGAGCGTCTCGGCCCCCTTCTCCGCCTTTTTCCGCGTGCCCTCCCTGATCAACGAGCGGGGCTGGGATGCGCAGGTGCAGGGCGTGCCCAAGCTGGTGGATAGCTCCACCTCGCTTTCGCGGTTCTTTGGCTGGCGTGTGCTGACGGAGAAAAGCGACCCGATCTTCCCATCGTCTGGCGTGAACAATCTGAGCGGCACCCCGGCGCCCCTGTCCTCGATGCTGAGCCTTCCCACGGTCTTGAAGGGCGGCGGCTCCCTCTCAGCCATCTTCGGCATCCCGCTGCTGCTCAACAAGCGCAAGGCCGAGGGCTGATCCCTCATAAGCGCGGGGGCCAGCCGCTGAGCGGCGCGTCCCCGTTTGGCCTGATAGCGAATAAGACGGCGATGCGGAACGGCATGGGCTCATGCGCCCAGGGAAATCCCCGTCCGCCAGCCGTTCATCCAGATTTCAAAATCATCAAAGGTCTCGACGGCGCCCTTGATGGCCTCGGTTTCGTGTGTCGCATCGCCCGCGAAAGCGTCGAGCCGCTGCAAAAAGCCCCGCCACATCAGGCTGTGCCGCTCGCCATAACCCAGGAAAAATGTGCGTCCGGCATGGTCGGTCCCGGGGAAGAGGCCTGACAGAGCGCGGGCGATGTGGACGCCGCCGAGGGTGGAGCCCTCGACCACATAAAGCGCGCCCATGAAGGCGGCTTCGCTGCGCGGCTGGAACATCTGATCGCATCGCGGGAGTTGCAGCATGGCGGGTCCATCGAGCCCCAGGGTCGCCAGATCCGCCTCCAGCATGGGCGCCCGCGCGCGGTCGGCCATGTCGATATCCACGCAAAGCCCGCGGGCAGCCTCGTCGAGCACGGTTTCGAAAGCCTTGTGGAATCCCCACAGACGCGCCAACAGCAAACGATAGTCATCACGCCCTATGGCGCCAGAGGCCGCAGCGCCAAGTCCGGGGTGCCCGTGCAGGCGCTCATGGATTTGCGCCGTCGCCTCACGCAGGCGCCCGCGTAATTCGTTCGCCGCCTTCATGGCTTGTCTCCGCCCGGCCCATCCGCTTCGCCTGACGCCAGCGACAGATGCTCCAGAACCTCAGCCGTGCGCGCGACCGAGGATCTCACGCTCTCCAGCAAATTGGGCATGCGCGCCATATCGGCGCCATCGGTGATTTCCAGCGCGGCCAGTTGGGCGTTTTCAATAATCGTCGACAGCAGGGTCTGGGACATGAGACCGCTTTGGGATTGCAACGGGCCCTTGGGCTTGCGGTGGCTTTGGAGGATCCCCTCCTGAAAGCGCCGCCGGGCTGCGTCCGCCGCCTTGCGCTCGGTCAGATCCATGAAAAGCAACACGAACCCAAGCACCCGGTCCGGCGAGGACATGACGGGATCCGCCCGCACAAGGAGGGGTTTGCGCTCGCCGCGCGCATTTTCAAGCTCGACTTCGCCCCGCCAGGGCTGGCGGGACCGGCGCAGGGCCTGCAGCCGACGCTGAAACTCCACCGGGTCGGAAAAATAATAGGCCAAGTCGTCCAGCGCCCTGACCGGCCGGTTGCCCGACGCCAGCAGGGCCACGAAGGCGGGATTGGCCTCCAGAATTTCACCCTCCGCATTGGCGACGACCACATGCTGATCGGAGGACTGCACCTGGCGCCGCACCTGTTCGAGTTGATCCTGGGCGATCAGAATGCGCACGGATCGGAACTGCACGATCACATCGGTGACGCTGGCGCCAATCAAGCGCGCAGCGGTCAGATCCGCCGCCGTCCAGGGATCGGACGTGCCTTCCACCACCTGATGCCATTGGGCGAAGGATCGACGGGGGGACAGTTCCAGCGGGTCGTCGGATGGGGAGAGCTTTTGAAAGGGATTTCCACCCCAGGTCACCGTGCGCACCCGCTCATTGCGGAACCAGATCAACATGTCGCTGGCCTCGCCGGAGATGCGACTGGCGACGACGCCGCTGGCCACCCCGGTCAAGGGCGCAAATGTGGCTTCTTCGGCCGCAAGGCTCGCCGTGGCGAACACGCCCTCCGCGATTTTTGGCTCAAGCCATCGGCCGAGATCACGGATCTGTTCGGTGGCGGGAACCTCGCCCGCCGTGAGAATCTGCCCCTCGAAGAGGAGCGCGGCGCCGGTGGCGTTCAGGGGCAGAAGCAGGGATCGCGCGCCGTCGAACAGCGCGCTGCGCCAATCGCCATCCCTTGAAATGCTCTTGACCATCCTTTGCTCGAGCCGACGCACGGAGAGTTCCGCCTGGCCCTGGGTGAAGCTTTCGAGCGCGGTGATCCTTGTGCCGATGACCTCGGCCAGCAACTCGCAGACGGCCCGCATTTCGAAGGGCATGAACCGCTGGGAATAGTGGTGGCAGGAAACCAGCCCCCATAATTTCCCGCCCACCATGAGCGAGACAACCAGGGTCGCGCCCACGCCCATGTTCTTGAGATATTGCGTGTGGATGGGCGACACGCTGCGCAGGAAGCACAGGGACATGTCGAGATCCTCGCCCGTGAAGGGCGACAGGCGGGGGATCAGGGGTTCGGGCTGATAAAGGATATCCGCCAGCAGCCGCACCCGGTTCTGCTCATAAAGCCGCCGTGCGATTTGCGGAATGTCGGTGGAGGGATAGCGATTGCCCAGGAAGGCCTCGAGGTCCGGCTTTTTCGTTTCGGAGAAAACCTGACCATGGCCCGCCTCGTCAAAGCGATAGACCATCACCCGGTCATAACCCGTGAGATCCTCAAACAGGCGGGCGGCTTCGTCGCA